>QKJV01000020.1 GCA_003249165.1 Desulfobulbaceae bacterium
TATCACCGATGGTTTCATCGGCTTTTTCCGGATCATAGCTGGCCGAGCCGTGGCCGTTTTTATGGGTTTTCTTCAGGTAAAAACCGAAAACCTTCAGATAGCCAAGGCCGGTCATCATGCCGAGCATGGGCGGTAGATGCAGGAAATTATGGAATGCAACTGCCGTACAGATTGTCAGCAGAAAGAGGGCCATAACGACTTTGGCCCCGCGTTTCATCTGCATGTCCTGGTGACAGGGAGGGGGATTCATGTTGGGCACGGCAAAGCTCATAATAAGAGCCGGCACCAGAAAGTTCACGGCTGAAGGAATAAACAGGGCGAAAAAGGTCCAGAAACTGACAATGCCCTTCTGCCAGACCATCAGGGTGGTGATATCGCCAAACGGGCTGAAGGCCCCACCGGCGTTAGCGCCTACGACGATATTGATGCAGCAGAGGCTGACGAATTTGGCATTATCCTTGCCGATCGCCATAACGACGGCACACATCAGCAGCGCAGTGGTCAGATTGTCGGCCACCGGCGAGATGAAAAATGCCAGTGTACCGGTAATCCAGAAGAGCTTGCGGTAGGAAAAGCCGGCGTTAACCAGCCGCACCCGCAGGGTTTCAAAAACGAGCCGCTCGTCCATGGCGTTAATGTAAGTCATGGCCACCAGCAGAAAGAGCAGCAGTTCGGCGTATTCCAGAATGTTGTGCCGCACGGCGATTTCGGCGGCATGGGTCAGGCCGTGGTTGGCATAGATCAGACCGATCATGGCCCAGATGATTCCCGCGGCAAGGATAACGGGTTTGGACTTTCGCATGTGGGTGAACTCTTCACCCATGACAAGCAGGTAGGCGATAACAAAAATCGCTAGTGCCGCGTAGCCCGCACCATGTGCGGTCAGATCGAGCCTGTCCCCGCCTGGTGCTCCTGATGCCCAGCATAGTACTGGTAAAAGCAGTAATCCTCCTGCCGTTGAGATAGCTGTTAGAAATCGTTTCACTTGATTCTCCTTTAAATGGTGTTCTTCAGATAGCATTCCTTTCCCATTAAAGTCCATCTTCAGATGTCAAAAAATACCAATCAGTGTAATGATTATCCTGCACCTCATGACGAAAATTTTATTGTCATCAGGCGCAGGTAGGAAAGTTACCTTATTTTTTATCAAATTACGAGGCCGGTGGCAAAGTGATAGGCATACCCATTATCGGCCAGATGACTGCTACGGCCAGAGCTACGATCAGCATCAATATAACGGATGCGACAGTGCCGTATTTGAAAAATTCACCAGGGGTAAACTGGCCCGAGTTGTAGGCGATAGCATTTGGAGCCGCACCGACTAAGAGCAGGAACGGCATGCCGGCTGTGACCAGAGAAGCAAAAAGAATGACCTCACCGGCCACACCCAGATAAGGGGCGATAACCAGAGCAACCGGCAGTGATATCGCTATCGCCGCCACGTTCATGATAAAGTTCGTCATCACCAGAACGAAGAAGGCAATACCGAGGACAAAAACGAACCAGTGGGCATTCTGGAACATAATCAGCCAGTTGACGGCGAGCCAGCTTGCCGCGCCTGTATCCCACAGGCAGAAACCGATGGACATGGCGCCGGCAAAGAGAAGAATAATGTTCCAGGGAATTTCCTCCAGATCATGGATAGTTAATATGTTGACTACAAAGAAAAGAATGGTTGAACAAAGCAGAATGGCCGTTTTGTCGAGCACTTTGAGTGCCGGAACAAAAGAGCGGAGTGAAATGATGACAATGGCAGCTCCTACAATGAGACCAGCCAGGAGTTCTTTTTTGGTAATAGGACCAAGCGCCTTATGCATGGTTTTGGCTTTTTCTTTCAGACCGGGAATTCTCGATTTCTCCGGTTTAAGAAAGATCATGAAAAAGCCCCATAAAATAAAAGTCATCAGCCAGCCTATCGGGAACATATACATGGTAAGTTCAAAAAAACTGATTTCCTTGCCCATGATGTCTTTGAAAAAACCGAGGGCAACCGCGCCGCGAGCCGCGCCCAGCAGAGTAATGATACTTCCCGCCCCGGCTACATAGGCCATGCCGATAAACAACCCCTTGCCAAATTTGGTCGGTTTGTCGTCTTCTGTGTACATGGCATAAATGGCGATGAGCAGGGGATACATGGTGGCCGCCACTGCCGTGTGGGCCATGATATGGGTCAGCAGCGCGGTAAGGACAAAACAGCCCAGATAAATCATGCTGGTTTTTTCACCGACCACGGCCAGCATTTTATATGCGATCCTTTTGGTAAGGCCTGTTTTAGTGAAAACCATACCAATGACTACGGAGCCGAAAATAAATAATACCGACGGGTCCATGAAATCCTTGAAGGCCACTTTGGCAGGCCGGATAAGAAAAAGCGCCTGCAGCACGCCGATCATGAGACTTGTTACACCAATAGGTACAACCTCGAATACCCACCATGTGCCGGCCAGACAGAAGACGGCCAGCGCTCCTTTGGCCTCTTTGCTGAGCGGGAATGCCTTGCCCAGCGGGTCAATGGCATCCGGCCATGGAGGACAGTAATATACAACTATAAAAAGAATAACCCCTATCGACATGAACAGCAGCCGTTTCCAGTCAAACGGCTCTTTTTTCGCGGGTAAACCCATTGTTCCCGATTTTGCTTGTGCCATTTTTTTATCCTCTCTCTTCTCTTTTTATCTCGGAATGGTCATAGGCTGCAGTGACTGCTGATTGCCTTAAAGGTTTCTTCAAGGCGGATGACACCGATGATCATGTCGTCTTCAACAACCGGCAGATTAAAATCCTTGGTATTCAACATCATGAGCAATGCTTCCAGCAGGTGTGTATTGGCGGAAATGGTGTGCTCAACAGGTGACATGAATGAACTGACCGGCTTGGTCCAGCGCAGCGAGCATTCCTTGAAAAAATTGTCCTCCACCAGTAAAGCCAGATTGGGGAAATCGGCTGACTTTCCTTCAAATTTTGCGACTTTTGTCGATTCAATCAGTTGCGGAGCGAGACCTTGAAGGATATCAATCATGGTAATTCTGCCCACGAGCTGATTTTGATTGTTGACCACGAGCGCTTCGGAGTACCTGAGTCGATCTTTGGAGTCGGTTGTGAAAGAATGAATCTCCTTGGCCGCGTCGCGGAGAGTCTTTGTCTCGTTTAAGTGGGGATAGTGATCAAGCGGGATTGTGTGGTCTCTTACGACCGGAATTTGAATACTCACACGTTTCCTCCTTCAGAATGAAAATGTTTTTGTTTTCTGCGGAACGCGGAGCACGCTGTTATTTTTCTGAAAAAAGGACGTAAATATCCTGTACTGAATTTAGCATTTAAAAAATCAGTTAATTATTTCAGTTAGTTCCGCAGTTTTGACCTCAATGAAGAGGTCAGGTGTTTACCAGCTTTTACTTTTGATGATTTCCTCTACCTCCTCCTGGGATTTCTTTTCCAGAATCAGCATCCGCTTGTGTTTTGCCTCGCCGATTTTTTCCATCAGCACCTTCATGTCCACCGGTTTTTCCAGAAAGTCTTCGGCGCCTAGTTTCATTGCCTCAATCCCGCTTTTCACTGTCCCATGGCCGGTGAGCATGATGATTTCCAGGTCCGGCCGTTTCTCCTTGATGCGTTTTAATGTTTCCAGGCCATCGATTCCCGGCATGGCCAGGTCGAGAATTATCGCATCGAAATTCTGGTCTTCCACCCGTTTTATCGCCTCTTCGCCGCTTAATGCCGCGTTCACCTTGAGACCGCGGGTCTCCAGCCTCTCGGATAGCGTATTGCAGAATTCCTCTTCATCATCAACCAACAGCACCTTTGCGTGCATCTTTTCTTCCATATTTTCTCCTCCTACTGAGTTAATTCACCAGATTTTTGTTGAGACTGTTACACCGTAGCCATTTTCTCTGTTTCTGCCAAAGCTTTGTACGCCTCGTAAATAGTGGCGGACAGTTTATCGATATCCGTCGGTTTCTGCAGATAGGCGAATGCGCCGAGATCCATGCAGGTTTTCCGGTCATCCTCCGTGCCGTGGCCGGTAAGAATGATCACCTTGATATTGGGATTAGTCTCGCGGGTCTGACGCAGCACCTCTATACCGTCAATCCCCGGCATCTTCAGATCGAGAACCATGACATCGGGTTTATCATCGGTGATGAGATCAAGTGCCTGCTGGCCGTCAAATACCGCGTGGGTGCCCATATCACGGCTGATGAGCCGTTCGGACAGGGTTTGAACAAATTCCTTCTCATCATCTACAAGCAGCACCTTGGAAGGCAGTTCGAACTGCTGTTTGCGGTAAATCGAGGTTTTGTAATCCGGCCCCTGGACAATCTTAACCGATCTGACACCGCCGACACCGGCCGCCGTCTCGGCAAGTTCGTTTTCCAGCTTGCCGTAATTGAGCACGCTTTTGTTGACGGTGAGCAGGACATTGCCGTTTTCCGCAGTTACGCCGACGTTGTGGCCCCGGCCGAGCAGGGTCAGTTCCACCTGGGCACAGAGTGCCATGTCCTTAACAGCCTGTATGGATGCGGGGGTTTTCTGTACAGCGCTATTATGCAGGTTGGCAAGAATGAACTGGACAACCTCGCTGGGTTGCTTACGGTCGGTAGGAATGACCATATCGTATAATGAGGGCTCCCACGCCTCCTTCTTATACAGAAAGTCGGTCAAATCAAAGGCGATCGCATCACTTTTGTGGATTTCCCGTTTTGCCTCCTTTTCACTGAGGCCGGCGGTCATTGCCCGCTGGGTGCGCTGTTCCTTGCTGCCAGCAAGCAGAACCTTCAGGACATGACCTACGCCGGATGAAATAAGCAGAGTCGTCAGGCCATGCAGGATGATACGTTCTTCGCCACCGAGTTTCTCCGCCAGGCACGATTTGAGATAGGCCAGATGTTTTTCCCTTTCCAGGGTGAACTGATTGAAAACCGATGTTTTCGCGTACAAGCAATGTTCCAGTTTGTTTTGGGCTGTATTATATTTTGCATGGGCATCTGAAATGATATCTGCATCATTGATGATCTTTGCCCCCGTCAGACTGGAAAGCTCCTTTACTATTTCAGCTTCATAGGTAAATGTGCCTGTTACTAATGCGAGTATCGCCATATCTGACTCCTTATGTTGAAAAGTTGATAAAAGCAAATCGATAACAAATTTTTTCTTTATGTTATGCAACTTATGTGCCTGTTTCATTTTTTATAAATTTTCTAATAAAAACAGTAGGTTGACTGTTTCACCCCTATTTTTCGCGTATCGTTTTTTGGAACCATAATGAAACAAAAAAGAACACAATTTGGCGTTTGTTTCTACTGGAACGCTTTGTAGCCTTGAAACAGCAGCGAATCGGTTGCTGGTTTAAAATGTTTCATGTAGAAACATTAGAAGTGCTGATGCGGAGACGGAAACACTAATTACGCGTTACAGCTAAAAAAAATAATTTCTTTATGAAACACGGGTGTTTCTTGTCGCTGGTTTATCAAGAAATTTGAGGTGTTAGTGGAAATAGAATCTGTCAGAGTTTTTTCTGAAAGATATTTTGCACATCATCAACAATAAGATAGAGCGAGGGAACCAGCACGAGGGTGATCAGGGTAGCGAAAAGAACGCCAAATCCAAGTGAGATGGCCATCGGGATCAGAAAGCGGGCTTGACGGGATGTTTCCATGATCATAGGAGCGAGACCACCGAAGGTTGTAACCGTGGTGAGAATGATCGGGCGAAAACGTTGTGCAGAAGCTGCCTGGATGATTTGCAGGGCCGTTCCTTCCTGTTCACGGCGCAGTTCATTGGCACGGGTGACAAGGACAAGTGAGTCGTTCACCACCACACCTGAGAGGGCAATAATCCCGAGCAGGCTCATGATGCTGAGAGAGTATCCAAGGAGAAAATGGCCGAAGATTGCACCTATCACGCCGAAAGGAATGGCCACCATGACGATAAGCGGCTGAATATAACTACGGAAAGGGATAGCCAGCAGAGCAAATACCACCATGAGAGCGAGCACGAAACTGCTTTTAAGATTACTGATGTTTTCCCGCATATCAGCCTGTCGTCCTTCAAAACTGTATCGCAGGCCGGGATAGGTCGTTTTCAATTGCGGCAGCAAGGTTTCCTGCAGATCGTTGATGATTTCTCCCGCTTTGCTGCGTGGCGTCACATCGCACTGGACTAGGACAACCCGTCTGCCGTTTCTGCGGGAAATTTCTGTGAACGCCCTGCCGCGGGTGATCTCGACCACATCGCGCAACGGAACTTCCTTGCCGTTTTGATTGAGCAGCATGAGCTCATTTATATGATATTGAGAAATCCGTTCCTTTTCCGGGAGGCGAACCATCACCCTGATTTCATTTCTTCCGCGCTGCTGACGAACGACTTCGGCACCGTAAAAAGAGTTACGGATCTGCCTTGACACATCTCTTGCTGTAAAACCCATGCTTTTCCCTTCCGGCAGCATGGTGAAATCAAGTTGCTCCTTGCCGGGTGTGAAGCCGTCATCAACATCCCTGACCAGGGGATAATCCCGCAGGCCGTCCGTCAGTTCCAGGCTTGCCCGCTGCAATACGTCCAGATCTCTGTGATTAAGTTCAATCGTGATCGCGTTGCCTGAACCGGGACCTCCGGCATCGGATTCAAAGCGAAGTGACTTAATCCCGGGAATTTCGCCGGTCAGTTCCCGCCACCTTCTGGTGAAGGCCGCGGTTCCCATAATTTTATCCCGGATATCCGGTGGTGCAAGGTAAACGGTCATTCGTGCCTTGTTACTGTCTCCCTTACCGATTTCCGTGAAAATGCCCTTCACCAGTTTTTCCGCCTTCCCTGTTTCTTCAGCTGTCCGGCGTGCTGCCTCCAGCATGCGTTGCGTCACAGCGGCAGTGTTTGCAACAGGATCCCCGTATGGCATGACCAGGGTTGCCCGTGCATAATCCGATTCGATCTTCGGATACATTTCCATCCCCATCCGGCCGCTCACCGCATAAGAAATAGTCAGCGTCAGGACGGCTATTGCCAAGGTAAGAGTGATGTAGCGGTAGCGGAGAACGAAGCCGAGAAAAGGGGTGTATCTCTTTTGTACCCAGTTACGGAAAGCAATGCTGAACGCCTGTTGCACTGCATGCAGTCGTGCGGGCAATCCTTTCCTTTTTTTCTCTTTCTGATGTCCCAGATGGGCCGGTAGAATGAAGATACTCTCAAACAGGGAAACGGCAAAAACCGTACAGACAACGAGAGGTATGACTTTGAATATTTTTCCGTCTGTGCCGGGAATAAAGTAGAGAGGCATGAACGTCGTGATATTGGTCAGAATGGAGAACGTAACGGGCATTGACATCTCGCGAGCACCTTTAACAGCAGCCTGCATGGGATGTATCCCTATCTGTCTGTAGTGGTAGACGTTTTCTCCGACAACAATTGCGTCATCAACCACAATGCCAAGGCAGATCAGATAGGCAAAAAGCGAAACCATGTTGATGGAAACATCAAAAACGGGAAGCAAGATAAAGGAACCGAGAAAGGAAATGGGGATGCCCATCATGACCCAGAATGCCAGCCGGAATTCAAGAAACAGAGCCAGCATTATCATGACCAGCGCAAGACCCATGGCACTGTTCCGCAGTAGTAAATCGATACGTTGGGCAAATATTTCCGAACGATCACGCAGAATATTTATATTGATGCCCGTAGGCAGGGAAGCTTTAATATCTGCGAAATAACCGCGGACAACATCGGAGACCTGAATCGGCGTCTGATCGCCTACTCGGTAAACTTCGATCATAACAGCCGGTTTGCCATTATATGTGGCATAATAATCAGTGTCACGGTAGCCGTCATGAATAACGGCAATCTGTTCGAGCAGCACCTGGCTGCCGTCGTCTCTGGTGATGATTGGAAGCCTGGCAAAATCGCGACCAAAATCGCGACGTTCCTTGACCCGGACCAGGATCTCACCGCTTTCGGCCTTAATGGTGCCACCTGGTAGATCGACTGAGGCATCCCGCAACCGGGCGGCTATTTCCTCAAGAGTGAGATTATAGCGGCGCAGGTTTTCCAGCGGCACTTCAATACTGATTTCAAGTGGCCGGACTCCAAAGAGATCTACCTGAGTAATATCCGGATCCTGTAAAAAGCGGTCGCGAATCTGTTCTGCCAGTTCATGCAGCGAAGCGGGAGATGCATCTCCGTAAAGCACAACGGAAACAACAAACCGTTTGTAAGCGAGGATTCTGACTTGAGGCTTTTCCGCATCTTCCGGAAAACTGGTGATGCGATCTACTTCACTCTGTACGTCCTGGGCCAGTTTCTGCAGATCCGCCCCAGCTAATGCCTCGATATCGATAATAGCCAGACCTTCTTCGGCTGTTGAGCTTACCTCATCCACTCCTTCAAGGGCAGAGGTGGCTTCTTCCACCGCTAGGATAATTCCTTTTTCAACCTCTTCAGGGCTCGCTCCTGGATAGGAAACCGTTACCTCCACCGTATCAACGTCGAAAACCGGAAAGAGTTCCTGCTTAATATGCTGCAAAAATATAAAGCCGCCGATAAGGCAAGTCAGCATGATGAGATTAGCGGCTACTGTATGCCCTGCCATCCAGGCGATAGGCCCTCTTGGTGTTTCGGAATAAGGCCTGGGAGGCATTAGTTCCGCTCCTTGGTTTCCTTGGAAAGGGTACGAAGCGACATCCCTTGCACCGGTGCGGCAATTGAACTTACCACGAGATTTTCACCGTCACTCAGATTATTGGAGATATAAACCATGTCATCCTCATCCCAGGCCACATTCACTGGGCGGATATCAAGGGTATTCCTGGCGCTCATAATCCAGACTTTTTCCCCTTCATGCAGGGCGAAACGAGGAATACGAAAAGCTTTTTTTAATGTTTTTCCCTTTATTTCCATATGAATAAAGCTGTTGATCGTTAAGGGAGGTTTCCCCCGATTTGCAGGCTGCAGACAGAGAGGATCCTGTATTTCCACCAGAAGAGCTGCCATCCTGCTCTCTGAGTCTACAGCGGCGAGAAGGGATTTGACGGTACCCGTACGATAACTGTCCTCATGCCATCCAGGAAATTTTGTGAGACGTGCTGGTGAGCCTTGGCTGCTGTTTATGCCGGGGATATCAATCCATGTAAGTTTGTCAGCGGGAATGGACACCTCAATCCAATAACGTTTCGTATCAATAAGTGTTACCAGTTTGGTGCCGACCGTAACCTGGGAGCCAAGGCCAATATATTTGTCCTCCACTAGAGAGTTGAAAGGGGCAACTACGCGAGTGCGCTTAAGGTCGAGTTCTGCTTGCTGGAGGGAGGCTTTTGCTGCGTCCAGGGCTGCACCGGCTGCTTTCATCTGTGGTTTTCGTAAAATAAGTTCTTTGTTTTCCGGGTTTATTTCTTCGCCAAGTAACGCGTACTCACTTTTGGCAACAGTTTGCTTTCCTTCTTCACTTTTTAGTTCATATTCAGCCTGTGCAACATCACTATGACGTTGGCGGAGAGTCAGTTCATAATCTGCTGGATCGATAAGCAGAATTGGTTCCCCCTGTTGGAAACGTCCTCCTGGCAACAGGTCAGGTTGAATAGAAATAATTTCACC
>QKJV01000034.1 GCA_003249165.1 Desulfobulbaceae bacterium
TTATGCAGTATCGTAACTGGGAACCATGTGTCAAATGACCCGACTTCGAGATTGCTGATCTGCATCCAAATATCCGGGGCCTCGGCTTCTTTTAATCGCAGAAAAACGGAAAGTCGGGCATCATCATTGTTTTCTTGGACGCTCGCCGGAGAATTCGAATCTGTACCCAACATTCTACCCTGCTGACATCCGGAGAGAACAAAAACTCCCGAAAGCAATATACATAACATCAAGAAAAAAGATGTGCTCTTGCAACGAACCTTCATGATAACAAACTCGCTTTTGTGTTTATCGAAAAACATCAATCTTTGCTTGTATGACAGATAGCACAACCGTTATATCCACCAGGTCCTGGCCATGCTTTATAATCCCATCGCAATATTGCATCATAGGGAGTCCCATGGGCTCTATGACAGGAAAGACACATAACGATGGCATCACGAGGGGTTACATAAATCCTCTCGTTCAGCTGATCCGTTGTATTCGATGTTGCAACGGGTGATACGACGCTGTAAGCATTTTTATCCGTACCTTCTGGATTATAATCAGCGTATTCCGATCTGGAACCTTTCACGTTTCCCATATCAAAATCAGTGGGATGGCGTAACCAGGCACTCCTTCCAAAGGTTGCTTCAGCAATCTTTCCATTGCCCTGATGATAATCGAGATGGCATTGTGCACAAAGGCTACTGATTGTCCTGTTGTCATCCTGCGTCTCTGAAATACGATCAATGCCGTAATATTTGTTATGATGTTTTTTATCAGGATGGTATTCATATTCCGGATCTTCCATGCCCTGGACAGAATAAAGAAAACGATAGCTTTTCGACAGGGTTGAACCGTCTTTCCATTTTGCCGAACTGCTTCCATGATGTGAGCCGCGCATGGAATACGTTTCACCTTCTTTTGTCCTGTCTCCATGGCATCCCGTAGTTCCAGCACATGTGAGGCGGGTAAGGAGTTCGTGTCCTCCTGGAGGAATATTACCAAACCGGCTATCCATTTTGGTCACTCCATCCACATTATGTCCTTTGGCATCTTCCCCGCGGCTTACCCAATAAAAATTCCCCCCTGCCAGCGTATTGGAAAGATTTTCCGTTCCGGTTATTCCATATTGCGGTTGGTTTATCTGCAGGACATACGGTGTTTTTAATCCACCAATACTGTTGTTCCCCTGATGGCAACCTATACAGTTGGTTACGAGCAACGCCTCGTTGGGTGTGGACGTTCTCGTCATCGCTTCACCATTAAACCTCTGCGCAACAGGCATTCCCCCCTGACTGTTATGCATGGTATGACAATTGCCGCATTGACCAGTTACCTTGGCTTCGGATGCCAAAGGCAAAAAAATCAACGACAGCGCAACCAGCTCCAGAACACCTTTAATCGTCTTCATGGTCACCCCTTATTAACGGCCAAATACTTCAACTCGCCCACTACCCTCTTCAACCACACAAAGACCTCCCCACGGGTCGAATGATATCTCGATAGGATAATACAGCTCGCCTCGCAACAAGCCCTTGGCAAGAAAGGTATATTTAAATCTTCCCTGAGCATCAAAAACCGCGATATCAGCGGCATGGCGATCCAGTATATAAATGTTTCCAGCTGGACCAATAGCCAGTGAGACAGGGAAATCCACGTGCTCTTCTACCGTAAAACTTCCGACAATCTTTCCTTCAGCATCAAACCGAACGACTTTTTTATCCAGTTGCGTTAAGGCCCAGAGACCTTCCTCTGAAAGCTTGAAGTCAACAATTCCGGTTGAACAATCCGGACAGAGCAGCCATTTTTTTACCTGCAAATCACGATTGAGTATTACAATCCGCCCGGTCTGTTTATCGAGGATATAAAAAACACCATCTTTATAGTCAATTCGGTCAGGGACAAGTGTCAGAGTCCCATCTTTCAATGTGTGCGGAACGATCTGTTTTGATCTGACATCAATACTCGTCAGTGTATTTTTCCCTCTTTCAACCACCCAGATAACATCTTTTTCATCCCGCACCATATCGAAAGGTGACTCCAGTTTTCCCTCAGCATAAAAAGCAAGAAGAAAATTACCGTCTCGCTCAAAAGAAAGCAAGCGGTTCCCGCCACTGTCAACCACATAATATCGTTGCCGCTCAACATCAATATAAAGTGAGGTCGGCATATCAACAACCTGACCACTCCCTGTACCGTCAAGTGTCACACGCCATGTCCACGGTTCGGCAGCGAAAGAGGTGCTCACAACCATAAAAAAAGAGAGGGACAAAAAAACTAACCTCTTCAATATTTTTTTCAAGTATCCCATTAAAAAACCTGCGCTCTTTGCCTGTTTATTCATCAGTTAATGCTGTATCTGTCATTTCAGTACCGCTTGTGACACTGCAGGCACAGATCCCTGGATCCACTCAAAACTAATTCATATTTAAATTCTGACCCCATTGGTTGGTGACAACTGATACAAGTAACCATCTGTCCGTTTCTGATATCGATCACTTTTTCACCAACAGGATGGGTAAATTTACCCTGTGTTTCATGGCATCCGGTACAGATGGCATTTCCATCTCCCTTCAGCATTGCAATTCTATTTGAGCCATGAACTTCATGACAGTCAGTGCATATTCCCTGCTTTGCCTTTGGATGCCGGAAAGGTTTATTTTCATATCGGACAATCGTGTCATTATGGCACTTCCGGCATAACTGTAACTGGCTTCCTTTTAATAAGCTTTTGTTATCCCCAGCATGGGGAGAATGACATTCTACACATTTATTCTCACTGTTTCCTGTCAGATGGCTGTGACGAACACGTATTCCGGCGGCAACACCTTGGTGGCAACGCAGACAGTTTACAGGATCACCTGCATATTTTCCATTTTCATGGCACTCTTTGCATCCTTTTATAAAAGGTTTATGCAGAACATCACGCACAAGTCCCTTTCTGCTACTTCCATGAGGGTTGTGACAGGAAAGGCAGTTTTGTAATGTTGCTGGATAATTAGGATGTCCTTTCTGTAACTCACCTGTTTTATGGCAAGATAAGCACAGTTTGTCCGGCTCATTCTTCAATAAACGTCCATTTACAGTCTTATGCGACAAATGACATTCGAAACACTTTTTTTGCGCATAAGGAAGATGGTTAAATTGATACTTCTGCTGTAATTTTTCATGGCACACAAAACATGAAGAACTGATATCCTGTTTAAGCAGTCCCTGCTCTGAACTCGCATGGGGGACGTGGCAGGAAAGACATTGGCCGCTCCGAACAGGCTGATGAACCATTCCCTGTTGAAATATTTTTTCTTCCTTTTTATGGCAGGAAAAACAGAGTGCGGCACCTTCCGCTTCAAGCAAACCCTTATAATATGAGACATGAGGATTATGACATACTGTACATTGTCCATCGACAAGCGGTTTGTGAACAATCTTTCCGCTAAAAGCTTTCCTTTCATGACATTTAAAGCAGACAGAGTCGGCAAAACCCACGCCAGGCAACACAAGACAGAAAATCAAAATAATAACAGCCCGGTAGTAATAGAACATTATTTTTTGCTCTCCCCGGGATGACAAGGTCTGCACTTCCCTTCGGCAAACGGTTTGTGGACAACCGGGAACAATAAACCTTTACCAGGTCCGCCGTGCGGGTCATGACACTTCAAACAGGATTCATTACCCGGATGAATACCTTGATGAGCGGAAATAAATTTTGCGTCAGCTTGTTTATGACAACGGGAACAGAGTAATCCGTTTCTTTCACGCACCATTCCACCATTTTTAGAGGCATGAGGCTCATGGCAAAGGCAACAATCTTTTGCAGCAGGCACATGTGCGACACCATCCTGCCAGTATCTGGCAATTTGTGGATGACAGCTCAGACAAAGGGCGGGCTGTTTCCTTGCGAGATCATGCGGATAAACAGAACCATGAGCTGGATGACACGCTATACAATTTAATTGTGCCGCAGGAACATGGACAACTGGAGAGTCGGCAATCAACTTATCCACGTTGCTATGACATGATAAACACAACTTGCCGGGGTTTTCTTTCATATTGTAAACAAAATCTCCGGCATGAGGTGAATGACATCTATCGCATTCTTTTTTGGTAAAAGGACTATGCGGGTTAAGCTTTTCACTTTCTTTAGCGAGATTTTTATGACAGGTAAAACAGAGTTGACCGTTATTATTTTTTTCTTTCAGTAATCCTTTATTGTCACTCTGATGGGGTTTATGACAAAGACTGCATTCTCCGTTGGCAAAAGGAGTATGTAGGCTGAAACGGCCCATTTCCTTTTCACTCTCCCGATGACATGAGAAGCACATGTTCTTTTCATTATTAACAAGCAATTTCTTTTCTTCGGCTTTGTGTGGTTCATGACAGGAAAGGCATTTGCCTTCCGCAGCAGGGGTATGGGAAATTGGTCCACCACTGTATAATCTTTTGTCGTGGCATTTATAACACAACTGGGAAAACGGCATGGATAAAAGTTTCTTTTGCTGAGATCCATGCCCCATATGGCATGGCAGGCAATTGCCTTTACCGTAAGGCTCATGCATACTGCCCTGCTTCGCTTTGGTTCCAGGAGCATGACAGCTTACGCAGATCTTCTCCGGTTTCTGTGCCAGAAGGAGTTGTATTTCACTGGCATGAGCTGAATGGCAGTCAAGACATCGCCCCTCGATGTAAGGCTTATGGAGACTGATAAATTTCTTAACAGTACGAGGATGGCACGTAACACAGGTAGAGTTAGGATTACCTGTAATCGTAACCTCACCCTGGCTATCGATTTGGTGACAGGCCTCACACTTACCCTCAGCGACCGGTTTATGAACAACGGCTTTTAAAAGATGTGCATTGTCAGAACTGTGGGGAGTGTGGCAGGAACCACAATCCTGAGCCACGGGATATTCATGATGACTTTTCCGAAAAGCGGCCTGGTCTTGCCGATGACATGAAAGACAAAGTGAATTACGATCCTTGTTGAGAAGGCTCTCCACGTCCGAACCATGGTTTAGATGGCACACGCTGCAGTTATCCTTGACCGGAGCATGAATATATGCCCTAAAAAATTGTTTTTTCTCATGGCAGGTAAAGCAAATTTCCGGACTTGCAGCATTGAGCAACCCTTTAAAAGGGCTATTATGCGCTTTATGGCATGTAAGACATTTTCCTTGTGTTACTGGTTTGTGGGAGGATTTTTTGGCAATTTCCTTTTCGATATTCTGATGGCAGACAAAACATTGCGCAGGGACATTCTGTCGCAAATACGTCCCTCCAATCATACCATGGTTCATATGGCATGCTTCGCAGTTATTTTCAAGCACAGGTTTATGGACAACACCGACTTTGTATGCTGCGGCCATATCGGCATGACAGTCAACACAGGTCTTGCGAGGCTGGCGTACTGTTTGATTGGTTGCACAGGAAACAAGCAAACCGAAAATAAAGGTGACCAATAGTAATGAAAATATCTTATTGAGCCACATATACTTCCCCGAATTCCTTCTCCAGTTTTTTCCAGGCACCCTGATTAATATCAATTACAGATTTTTCTTTCAACTGCGCAAGATACCTATTCCGCACTTCAGAAAATTTTTCAGCCTCCACAAATTCTCCAAGTTTATCATGCAGATCTTCATAAGATAGAGGCGATGCTGGTGTTCGCTTGATTAACTGGATAATCGTGTTATGTCCATTGACTACAAAAGGACCGCTTGCCTGACCAACGACAAGACCATCAATAACATTCTGGACAACTGGGTCAAGCAGGCGGTATTGTATTTTTTTAACTGATACTTCACCTGAGTAGAAATGTGAGGCCGCTTCAAATAAATCGGAGCCTCGTTTCATTATTGCAAAAATTTTTTCAATAGTCTCTATATCATCCTCTACAACAGCGATGGCTACGGTCTCCGGTTGCATAAAATGATTAGAATTTTGCTGATAATATTTAATCAAATCCTGCTTCTCTACTTGCACCTGTGGCCGAAAAATACGATTTTCCAACTCACGAATCAGTCGATGCTGGGTATAAAAGGTATAAATCGCTTTCAAAGGCTCACGCTCTTCATAATGCTCATCCAACGCAGCTTTTGTGGTGAGCGTTTGCGCAAATACACTTTCCAGTAACTGTTTTTTCAGCGTTTCATTATCTTGAACATGAAAGCCATACTCTTTTCTGAAACTGAGTTCTTTATTTACTAGTTGCAAAAAAGAGCGGACATTATATGCGTCATTCTCAATAGAAAAAAGTGTCTCATCCAGTATAACGGTATTATCGGAATCAAAATCAAGGCTGTCGTAAACAGCATCATTAATTTTTACATGATATTTACCTTTCAAATTTTCTATAAGTGCGGCAGTCAGTTCTCTCTCTTTTGCTTCTCTGATTTCAGAAGTGAGCGTCGATTTAAGCTTTTCAAAATCGTTCACATCATAACCATGTTTTTCATACAAGGAAATTATGACATAACCTTTTCTCCATGTAATCGGTTCTGCAATTGATCCGACTTTTAATGTATCAACAACAGGTTCCCATGCTGCCGGAAGTTCTTTGGCCCGCATCAACTTTTCTTCGTAATAAAAAGAGTTACTGTCTGTTTCTTTGGGATGAAGAGCAAAATCGGCAATATTAATATTTTTTTCCTTAATGAAATCATAGGATCGCCGTGCTGTTCCCTGATCGTTAAAGTAAAGCAAACGTAGTTGAAGACGGGGAAGATAATATTCTTTATAACGATCCCTCAACTCCTGGTCGGAAATAGCAATGCGAGAATTGATCATGTCTCCCTTGTACAGCAGTAAAGTCCTTGCCTTCAGGAACACATTGATCTTGTGGCGGTATTCAGGTTCGTTGTAAAGCTCCATTTTTTTGGCTTCTTGAACCAGTAAACACCAATCTACGAAAGGGTCCGGTGTTTCAGGGAAAGCTGAATGTTTTTCTTTCCAGTTAAACCACCAGTTTTTGAAATCGTCAGTTGTGAAGATCGTACCGTTTATTGTTGCGAGTTTCTCAGAGCCCCAAGGCCACGCAAGGACCGTTGTATTAACAGCCAATGTACATAATATAACGAGACAACAGAATACACCTAATTTCCGCACTGTTGCATTCCCTCGGTCAACCACTCCTGGATAATTTCATCCGACATGATTCGACTGAGTTGTGTTACGGTGTTTACAAGTCCGAAATGCATAATCTTACGGTAATCATCCCCGGCCCGCCGATGATAGGTTGTCCATAACAATTTACCGGTGGCAGCGTCATAAACTTGTAAAGTTAATGTCAATTTGGGAATTACATATTGCTCACCGGCTATTTCTTCCATTTCGAGAACACGCCCGCTGATTATACGTTGTACACCAAGACGACTTCCCAGTATACGAATTTGCTCTATATTTGGTGCCTGTTTCGGGAAAATATGCTGTTCGCTAAAAACAGTTTGTACATCTGCATCTGAAGAAATGTCAGTTCCAGCGAGTCGACCCAGCTCGGCAGCGAAAACACGCTGCATTATCAATCCTCCCTGATCGTAGGGACTGTCGTTGAAAAAAGGAAGGAAAGCAACTGAACAAGGCTTTTCATTACCGGGAACAACACTTTCAGTTTTCTTGTCCAGCGTAGGATGTGTCGTTGAACACGCAGTCATGCTCAACAACAGAAAAAGAATTGACAAATAATATAATGATCTGGTTTGCGCAAATTTCATAATCAATTTTTTTCCATTAAAATTCAGGAAACCATTCCTGCTGCATTTGCGTCTCCGGGGTTATTTCTTCTATTTTCATTATCTGTTGCAGATCATCAATTTTTTTCTGCACCTTGTTCCCAAGCACGTCTTTCATGGTAATTACTGCTTCCAATTTTCTTGTTTCAGATGTTTTTGGAAGGGGAAGATGAAGATCTGCTGGAAGTTCCTTTCCTTGGGATTTGAAAAATATTTCCCCGTCAGTATATATAAATTCGGCACTCCAGAAATCCACCAAGGATTTATCAGCGGAGTCCAGTGTAATTTGAATGCCACTTTGCTCAGGTACACCTGAAATTTCAGGAACCGGTGGATTTTTTTTCAATAAAACTTTTTTTACGGCTACAGCATAATTATCGGCACGATCCCATACATTCAGAACAACATCGTATACACCATCTTCTGCTTTGCGTCCGTCAGCCCGTTGACCATTCCATATAAAAAGCGGGGGTAAAGGACCGAAACTTTCAGTGGAAGACATTATATGCCCCGCAGGAGTCTGAATATTCAAAGACCAATGTGAAAGTGGTTCCGGTTTTAACCAAACAGGAGAAATCGGCAGACTTGTATTAAATGCGACAAAATTATCAACTTGCTTTCCTGACACACTGAGACTGACTGCAGGAGCACTTGTATCAATCTGATAATTTCCAAGAAAATATGCCTGTTTTCCCCCTGTCTGACTTACAAGAATAAGATCAACCGGCCATGTCCCCTCTTTGTCGGGTGCATTCCAGTAAGCGGTATATTGATTAGGTGCGGTCTCAACCATATCAAGCATGGTATTGTCATCTATTTTGAGAAGTACCTGGGACAGGGTATCATGACCTTCTGGCGGCCGTAAGCTAATGGCACATTTAACCTCATTTCCAGCTTGTACGTATTTTGGAGCGAGCCGTACTGATTCAACAATCAGAGATTGAGATGTTTCTGCAATATCCTGCGGTTGCGGGCAACTATCCAAAAGTTGCTTACTAAGCAGTGACAGCAGATCATCAACGCTTTGAGGCTCATCAACAGCAAACATTTTTGTCACATCGGCTTTGCTCACACCGGCAGCTTCAGACCAAATAATATGCGCATCTTTGGTACGTAAAAAAGTCAAGACAAGACCAATGGAAGCAACAGGTTCTTGCTGGCGCTGGCTGACTGTAGCAAGCATAATAAAATCTGCTCCCAGGCTTTCACGTGCTTGATAAATACTACTTTTACCCAGTACACCGAGATTCCTGATGCGGTTTTTAGCCATATAGGACACGACATCATCCGTTGATACAACATCCATACCCCTTCCCTGCAGCTTTGTTCGCAACAACTCTGTAAGGACGAAATTTACGCCATTACGGCCCTCACTCAGATCTTCCACAGGAAAAACTGCCACCGTGACCGCCTGAGCATGTGAGGCAGTAAGTGTAGTAATTACCAGAAGTAATGTAATGAGGAACCTTTTCATAATGACCGTAATCAAAAGCTTGTTTATTCTATAAAATAAATCAGTAGTTATAAATCAAACGCTCACATTTAGTGCACAGGCTAAAGATACCGCAATAAGAATCAGGGCTGTACTGTTGCCGGTATATCATGCGCCTGTTGCAAGATGGGCTCCTGAGGAATTTCAACATTAACGACAACAGGATTTGGCACAGTATTCTGATTTACTTCAGTTTTTTCTTCAGCATCTGTTTGTGGCGCCTCGGTATCTGCCGGCTGAGCCACTTCGGTTGTGACATCCATCGGCACAATGGTTTCCTTAGATGGTTCAACTTCAACCTTAATGACTTGAACAGCAATAGGAACCTCTTCGACAACTGCCTCGGGTGCCGGTTCTGCAACTACT
>QKJV01000309.1 GCA_003249165.1 Desulfobulbaceae bacterium
GTCGATTGTTGACAGAGCTTGAAAGGTTCGGTGATGAAAATGACCGGTCTGTTGATTACCGGCCGAAGCGGATGCTGAACATAACCCGGGAGACAGGCAAATTGCTATCTGTGCTCGTTAAGAGTTGCAACGCAAAACATATCCTCGAAATTGGGACTTCCAACGGCTATTCAACTCTATGGCTGGCAGAAGCAGTCCGGTCGATAGGTGGTACGGTCACTACCGTTGAATATTCAGATTATAAAATCGGGCTCGCTGCAGAAAATTTTCTGCGTGCAGAATTGTCTGCTGTCATTGTGCAGGTTCATGACGATGCCAAGAGGGTTCTTTCTGGCTGTGCAGATCAAAGTTATGATTTGATTTTCCTTGATGCGGAAAGGCCTGAATATCCAGATTATTGGCAGGATGTCAGGAGAATTCTGCGTAAAGGTGGATTGCTTGTTGTCGACAATGCCGTCTCCCATCAAGAACAGATGAAGCCTTTTGTTGAACTTGTAGAGGCAGACCAAGATTTTTCTACATGTCTGGTCCCTGTCGGCAACGGGGAATATTTAGCGGTACGCGCACAAGGGTAAGGGAAGCTCTCTTGTCGACAGGGTATGCATTGATTTGGATTGCCGACTATTCGATATACAGGGGATTGTCAAAGTCAATATTCAAGGAGGAGTGCCATGAAAAAATTGTTTCCAGGACTTGTCGCGATGGTTGTGTTATGTTCCGCGGTCTCTGTTCTAGCCGCCGAGATTACCCCGCTTACGTCGAATTGGGAGGTCGGCAAGGATGATGAACCGATGCGGAGAATGGTCGACAAAGTGCTCTGTGTTGACGGTTTAAAAGTGTTCCAGACCGTTGTTTTCGGCTACGGCGACGGCTCGGGTGCCGCAGTATCCAATATGCAGCTGTACGAGGAGAAAGACGGCAAAGTTGTCCCTGTAAATTGCAGCGCTGAAGGGAAGTAGAAGATTTTTATGGTAAATGTTCCCAAAGACGCATCCTCGTCTGCAGTTTCGTTGTCACCTGGGCGGTCAACTTCGAGGGTGTCTGGATCGAGGCGCCGCGATGCGTAATATGAGATTGAGGCATATAACATGGTCACTATGCTGGCGGCCCGACACCAGAATCAGTATGGATCACGAGCTTTGGCCCGTTAGAGAGCCACAAGAGGATATCGGAAGGTTTAACTCTCTATCAACGTTTAACTCCGGTTAGGGCATACTTGACCATATCTTTTTAATGCCTCAGAATATAGAAGGTATTACCCATGCTTGTCACGCAGTGAAAAGGATCTCTCTTCAGGGGGCTAAAAGATCGCAGGTCACATGTCGAAAAAAAACTGTTGGGAATATATGTGCTGTGGCCGCGAGCCCGGCGGCACTAAAGCTGAAACCTTAGGGGTCTGCCCGGCCGCAACGGAAAGGAGGGTTGACGGTGCAAATTCCGGGCAGAATGGTGGCCGAGTCTGTTGGGTAATAGCAGGAACTCTATGCGGAGGAGCAGTCAAAGGGACTTTTGCTACTCAATTCGAGGATTGTCTCAATTGCGAATTTTTCCAACTTGTCTGTAATGAAGAGGAGCAAGCCGAAAGGGCTCTTGATGTTTTGAAAATTTTAGCTGAAGGGTAGTTATTGCTCATAACGGCTTACTTCATCAGGCCATTCGCTCTGCATACTTAAAATACGCAAGCCCTCAATCTCCGGATCGGGGGCTTTATTGTAAATCACGACATGCAAGAAGAATATCGACCTCACATGGTTAGGGTTATTCAGGAAGTTCTTTGATGCACAAAATGATGGCCACCATGGTTCGATCCACGGTCGCCTTGCCCTTTGATCGTAGAAGTCAAATTGACAACCTTGGGTTTGATGATAGTGTAGCTACAGGTCTTCATTTTCTTACCTCCAAATTGTGAAAATGAGCCTGAGCCCTGCTGTGATTTTTTCAATCCGCAGGGCTCTCAGATATCACAGCTCCCGCCAAGATGAATTAAAGACCGAAGCGCATTCCTGGATTGCTGTAAAAATCATAATCTGAGTTTTCACATTTATTTCACATTTTTTATACATTTCTATCACGTCCTATCTATTAGAGTGCAACCAAACAAGACACTCGAACATTAACAAAGTGTCTTAAAGAACAACAAATTGCCTCCGGGGTCTTAATCGATTAAGGCCCCTATTTTTTTATGAAGTAAGACGTTTAAAATCAAATAAACACAGTTGCGCTGCCAGACAGTTACATTCCCTGAAGCCCTCTTCCTGAATAACCCAACCTGTGACTGGAAAATCGGCTAGTTGTTGATTTTAGTATTTGTGAAGATTCACAATCTAAAAGAAAAAGGCCGCCTGGAAACAGCAAGCCGTTCACCTAAAGTGTGCAAAAAGGAGGTTGCGGCAAGCAACCTCCTTTTTTTAAATAGCAACCTGGAATATCAACGAAGCGTAAAAACCTATTATTTCAACAACAGATTCAAACAGCCATTTATAAAAATTGACTGAAAACCTGTCCAT
>QKJV01000312.1 GCA_003249165.1 Desulfobulbaceae bacterium
GGGGACTAGAAATCGATTGATTATTTATATTGACCTGTTCAATAAGTTTAAAATATCGGACGGTTCTGGCCTGAGTGTATAATCTGGATGCGCCTCAGCGCTGATGACTATACCTTGCTGATTTACGATGAACCGGCCTGGCATCGCTAACGTCCAAGTCGAATCGCCATTGAATCGTTCAAGGTCAATCCCGAATCCCTTGTACACTTGCTGCAAATCATTAGGTAATGTAAAAACAAGTCCAAATTGTGCCGCAATTATATTTTCTGAATCACTCAATACGGGAAAGGTTAAGCCTAGCTTCTTTACAATCTGTTTTGAGTATTTTTCGAGTTGTGGTGATATAGCAACGAATGAAGCATTCAATGATTCAGCTTTTTTAACTATTTCCTGCAAAGCCTCCAGCTCTGCATTGCAGTAAGGTCACCATACTCCCCTGTAAAAATTGATAACTAACGCCCCTTTCTCTAAAAGATCAGCAGAATTCACAATTCTATCTTCTTGATCTGGCAGCATGAATTGAGGTGCGCCCATGCCAACCTTTAAGACCTGGTCCATGATACCCGATCGAACAAGATCAGATGTAGCACGGTGCATAATGGCAAGAGTGTCTGCTGCCATATTAGATTCAAATCTATCCTTCATTGCAGTCAGTTTGTCTTGCAAACTCATAAGGACTCCTCGTTCAATTAAAAAATCCAGAAGACCATTTTGTCGAAGTTTAGCACATATTCCTGCTCATGTAACACAACACTGGTGATAAATAGAGATGGACTTTTTTCTGGACAGAATCAAATCAGGAAATATTAAGATGAATACTGGCAGTTCAATCTGCTCTAGACTGGCAAAAGTTAAGATTCTTCCAGAACTGATAGCGTCTCCTAGCAGTCTATCTGCATCACTTTTCAACTCTTAGGCAAATTTGCCTAGGTCCGCGTTTGCCGAGTGAACCATAATTTTTCCTCTCGCGCCAGTTTAACGATCATAATCGTTCCCAAGGTATACCTCAGGAACGAAATATGTTCGCGTTGTATAACCAATAGCGGGTTAAATATCCTTGGAAGACATGTCGATTGTAATCATGAACCCAGTTGTTCCATGAAATTCAAAAGCTTTGTCACCCAGTTTCCAGGTTTCAACCTCATTGGGCATCATTTTGAAACCTGTATTTCTTGGTGCACCCATATATGCAATATTGCTCAGCACTCCGGTTTTTCCTTCAATCCCCTGCCATTTATTTAAAATTACATGAGCAGAGGCTCCGCCTGCGAGTTTTGCCTCGGCGCGCTCTTCTGTGGCGACCCAATCAATATTTGCATCTTCTGCGACGATAAAAGATTTCCACTTGAGTGGGAAAATGTGACTGAGGGCTGTAGAAACACCGGCTTTTTGCTCTTCAGTGGTGCCAGGATGAAAAGTCAATATCGCCCAATCAGCCTCTCCATCTTTCCAGGTATCGCCTAAGTCTCCTGCGACCCAAAATTTAACTCCCTTGAGGTCTGTTTCTCCGTAATGGCCTTTGTTGATCATGTAGGCCATATTGAATTTACAGAAATGCTTCGGGCCGTGTTCTGTGTTATGCAGGGCAGGATTTGTGTTAAAATAACACTGACAAAACATTGGACAACTGCACGCTTCTATAGCTGTTCCTTTGAAATGCCAATCAGGTTCACTCGTAGCGTATAATTGAGTTGAAATTACAAGGAATAAGGAAGAAAAAATAACGCTTAAAATGTGAAATTTGTCTTTAATCATTTTACTATCCCCTCTCAAATAAACAATAGTGTAATTTCTTCAATCGATATTGAAAAAATTGAGGATATGATTAAATATTCTTATGCAATTAATATACTCGTGAAAATAATCGAGTGATTAATGCGGAATATATTTAATGAATCAATAAATATATATTTAATAATGTCGATGTTAAGGAATATTGATTTTATTTACAATATGCCGAAGACATCAAATGATAAGTTGCATGTTAAATGGTAAATTTATTGAGCATATTACAATATATACCACATTGTGGTTGTGTCAATGAGCAGATATTATTTCCCAATTAGACTCTTCGTCGAATAAAGTAGATTTAATCAAGCAAATAATTTGGGCAAGTAATTTGGGGACAGACCACGACTTGCAAGGTCATTCTCAAGCTTTTTCCCGTTATGACATATTCGCTTTGTACAGTATTGCTTGTAAACCCAGGTGTAACCGTTCTGGACTTCGCCCACTTGCCTTGTGCATACAGGGTTTGCCCCTTGGCTACCGTTCAGCGTCTGTGTTGGCGAGAATCGAGACAGAGGGCTTGATCTACGTTTCAAGGTCTAAGCCTTAGGAGCGGGCTCAAGCTGCCTCTGCCTCTGTGTGATGGGAGCTAACCATCACTGGTTTCAAGATACAAGGAGCGGGCCATGCCCGCGATAATGAGGAAGAATACGGAAACGCCTGCGTCTGCATGTCCCTGCAGTACGAGCGAACGAGGAAAAATCTCGTTCGCT
>QKJV01000059.1 GCA_003249165.1 Desulfobulbaceae bacterium
GAAATTGTTTTGCTGATGAATGGGCGATTCTTGTAACTGGTTGATTTAGTGTTGCAGAATGAGAGGAACGAGAGTTTTTGTGAATATTGTAAAATTTATCCTTTCAAAATCTGCAATTTGTTTGTAAATTACCGGACTTCGCAATGCAAGACCAAGCGGAGAGGTGACCGAGAGGCCGAAGGTGCACGACTGGAAATCGTGTGTACGGCAACGTACCGAGGGTTCGAATCCCTCCTTCTCCGCCAGTATTTTATCTTCTCTCTTGCAAGGTCTGGGAGAAAGTGTAAAATACAGTTTACATATTGTCAGGGCCACCTGCAGCTCTTTTTCAAAATGTTAAGAGTTTTGATAGCCGGGTCCCGCGCAACAGAGGCTCATGAACCCCGTCAGGTCCGGGAGGAAGCAGCGGTAATGAATCCCCTCTGTGTGCCGTGGGGGTGCCTGGCTATCATTTTTTTATCTTCTCTAATCGACGGTCTTATACAACAGGCCGTGGCGCCAATTCTTCTGTGGCGATATGTGAAGATTTGTCGTCGTTGGAAGTCGGAGCCTGGGTTGTCCGAAATCGTTTTGTTGAGGCGATGATGAATCCCGTTAATATATCACCAACAAACTGAGAGCATGTCCTATCTCGTCCTAGCCCGTAAATGGCGACCTCAGATTTTTGCTGATGTTGTCGGACAGGAGGCAGTTGTCCGCACCTTGCAGAATGCCCTTCGGCGGGGTCGTGTAGCCCATGCCATGATTTTTTCAGGTGTGCGGGGGGTCGGCAAGACGACATTGGCACGCATCATGGCGAAAGCGCTTAACTGTTTGAATGAAAGCGATGACAAGCCTTGCAATGTCTGCGAGGCATGTCGTGAAATCACCGCAGGCAGTTCTGTTGACCTGCAGGAAATTGATGGGGCCTCGAACCGCGGAATTCAGGAAATCCGTGAACTAAAAGAAAACATCCGTTTTTTTCCTACAAAATGTCGATATAAGGTTATTATCATCGACGAGGTTCACATGCTCACCACCGAGGCATTCAACGCCCTGCTGAAAACCTTGGAGGAGCCTCCTGAGCATGTCTATTTCATGTTTGCCACAACGGAGCTGCATAAGGTTCCAATCACCATTCTCTCCCGTTGTCAACGTTATGAACTGAAAAGGGTTTCTTTTCCTGCCCTTGTCGATTTTTTTGCGAAAATTGCCGCTGAAGAACATGTGGAAATTTCCCGCCGGGCAATCGAAATGATTGCCCGGGAAGCAGATGGCAGCATACGCGATGGATTGAGTCTTCTTGACCAGATTTTCTCGTTTGGTGGAGAGCAGGTGACTGACGAGGATGTGGCCCAAGTGCTGGGGCTTGTTGATCAACGTATTTTTTCAAATTTTGCGGAAGCCCTGCTCTCCGGTGATTTGTCCCGGAGTTTTGAGTTGCTCGAAAAAGCCTATACCGCAGGGATTGATCTGAAACGTTTCGCAATAGACCTGCTCGCTTATTTACGTGCTCTGCTTGTATGCCGGACCAGTCACCAGCCTGAAACTCTGCTCGATGTATCGGATCAGGAACTTGCCGAGCTACGTGAACTCAGCGTAAACTACAGTGCCGAAACGTTATCCATGCTGTTTCAACTTCTTTTTAAGGGAATGAGTGAGATGCAGTATTCGGCTCATCCCCGACTTGTGCTGGAGATGGCGTTTATCCGTGCTGCGCAGGTGGGAAAAGTGGTGCCGGCGTCGGAGCTGCTTTCGCGACTTGATGAGATGATTAAGAGTGGAAAAGCACCTGTGGAACAACTCGTATCTCCCGCGGAATCACCGAAACAGTCAACTGTTATTGTCACAGCCAGACCACAGGTGGTTCCCGCCGAGGATAAACAGCCAATTAGGGGAGGTGATGCGCCACAGGAGGCAGAACCTGAACTTAATGGTAAAATGAAAAGACTGGAAGCTCTGGTTGAGAAAATCGCCGATCCGCAGGCCAGGTCAAAAAAAGACGTCAAAGTCGCCGAGCAGACGCATGCTAAAGATGTACGCAAAAATTGGGACAGCTTTATAGGGTATGTTAAAGAGAGGAAACCCTGGATGGCTCAGGTTCTGAAGCTTTGTGAAAATCCTCGTGAGGAAAATGGCGAACTGGTGATACGTTTCGACAACCCCTCTGACTGCACATTGCTGCAGAAGGCTGAAAACGTCAAAGATCTGAGTGTCTATACCCTTGATTTTTTTCAGAAGGATCTGTGTATTAAAATCAGCAGCCGAGGAAGCGGGGGCGAGGGACAAGGTGATGCGATCCTGGATGGACCAAAGGAGGAAAGGCGGGCTCTGGCTAATGATCCGCTTGTGCAGATGACGATCGAAATATTTGGTGGCCAGATAGGTGCTATACGGACCGGTCCACGTTTCAGGTAGAAATTCAAGTTGATCCAACGACGACAGGCTTGCCGCAAAAAAATCTGCACTCCCCCCTGTCGCAATTGTAGAAAAAAACAAAAAAGCAGGACGTTAAAATGGATTTGGACAATATTTTAAAGCGCGCTCAGGAATTGCAACAGTTGATGAGCAAAAAACAGAATGAGTTGGCCGGTAAAACAGTCACCTCAACAGTAGGTGGTGGTATGGTTACCGCCGTTGTTAACGGCAAATTTGAAATTGTGTCGTTACAGATTGAAAAAGTGGCTATTAATCCCGACGAGGCAGAAATGCTGCAGGATCTCGTTGTGGCGGCTGTAAATGATGCCATGCGCAAAGCCAAGGAAATGGCCCAGTCCGAACTGGCCGGTCTTACCGGAGGTTTGGGACTGAACTTACCCGGTATGTTCGGCGGGTGAGCAACTTATGAATGTTGTGCCTCCTGCATTGGCTCGATTGATAGCTGATCTGAACCGGTTGCCCGGGGTGGGGAAAAAAACGGCTACCCGTCTTGCTCTGCATCTTCTGCGTCGGCCTGCCGCCGAGGCACAGGCGTTGGCAAGGGATCTGCGTGATCTGCATGAAACCATACGTCTGTGCAGTAACTGTTTCGCCTTTTCTGAAACAGACCCCTGTGCCATCTGTGCAGATGAAAGTCGTGACGCCAGTCTTGTCTGTGTTGTAGAAGAGGTTGCTGATCTGCTGGCAATTGAAAAAACCGGAACTTTTAAAGGGCAGTACCATATACTGCATGGGGTTTTTTCTCCAATGGATGGAATAGGCCCTGAAGAGCTCAAAGTGCAGGCATTGATTGATCGCGTTAGCAGGCAAAAGGTAAGCGAAGTGCTGATAGCCACAAGTTCCACCGTGCCGGGAGAGGCAACCGCTGCTTATCTCATTGACAGTCTGCGGGAAAAGGGGGTTAAGATTACCCGCCTTGCCTGTGGCATTCCAATGGGCATGGATATTAAATTTGCAGATGAATTGACCTTGAGTCGAGCAATTGAATCAAGGAAAAGGTATTGATCGACAAACGGGTTAATGTATAATGTTCTTGACATTACCGTTCAATATTGGTATTTCCTTCCCGTTTAGAGATTCAGTGGAATAAAGCTCCGGTAAAGACTCCTGTCTGTATACAAGATATTTCTTGTCGGGTAGTTTTTTTGATAGGATCGGTTATGAGGAGTTTGCGGAGATATTAAGAAATACAGGCGCGTAACTCAGTGGGAGAGTGCTACCTTGACATGGTAGAAGTCGGCGGTTCAAACCCGCCCGTGCCTACCAGTTTTCATCGCTGCGGTATGAACAAATAAACTTCGCAATATCTGTAATGTTGCGAAGTTTATTTGTTCATACCCACATGCAAAATTGCTGGATCCGCCAAGGTGCTACCCGAGCGGATTTCCAAAACATTGAATAATTAGGTACATGCGTTGTTTTCTGTCAAACGGATTTTTTTGCGAGACAGGCAAATATTATTGTCATCATCACGAAGGCAACGGATTTCCCAAAAGACAAAATATGGCAGATATTCAGGTTAGTATAGGGTCAGGCGAAACAAAAAAATTTCCTTCCGGCATCACGGTAGCCGAGGCGATAAAAACCCTCTGCTCAGGCAAGGAAAGAAAAAATGTTGTTGCTGTCCGTGTTCAGGAAAAGCTCATTGATCTTTCCGATGCTCTTACCCAGGATGTCGCGCTTGAAACAGTAACAAAGGACTCCCCGGAAGGACAGCGTATTCTTCGTCACAGTGCCTCGCATATAATGGCACAGGCTGTAATCGAACTTTTTGGGCCTGATTTGAAGGTTGCTATCGGCCCCGCTACTGAAGATGGTTTTTACTACGATTTTGATCGAAAAGAGCCTTTTACCCCGGATGATTTTACCGCAATAGAGAAGAGAGTGCAGGAAATTGCCGCTGCTAAACTTCCGTTTACCCGTAAAACACTCTCTATTGCCGAGGCAAAGAAGTTCTTTCAGGATAAAAACGAAACCTACAAGGTAGAATTGCTTGATGAAATTGAGGCGGAAACGGTCAGTCTCTATAGCCAGGGTGATTTTGTAGATCTGTGCCGTGGCCCGCATATTCCTCACACCGGATTTCTTCAGGCATTCAAACTGATGCGCATTGCCGGCGCTTACTGGCGCGGCGACGAAAAACGACCAATGCTGCAGCGTCTATATGGCACTGCTTTCTATGATGCTAAAGACCTGAAAAAATATCTCTTTCAGCTTGAAGAAGCAAAGAAAAGGGATCATCGGAAACTCGGCAAAGAACTGGAACTTTTTGCTATCAGCGATCAGGTCGGCCCAGGTCTTATCCTCTGGTTGCCAAAAGGAGCCTTGGTGCGGCGGCTTATTGAGGATTATTGGAAAGACGAGCATTATCGCAATGGCTATGAGTTGCTGTACACGCCACATATCGCCAAAAGAGAGATGTGGGCGACCAGTGGTCATCTCGATTTTTATGTAGATGACATGTTTTCACCAATGGATGTTGAGGATGTCAGTTATCAGATTAAACCGATGAACTGCCCTTTCCATATCGGTATTTACAAAACCAGAAAGCGGAGTTATCGGGAATTCCCAATCCGATGGTGTGAGTTGGGAACAGTTTATCGGTTCGAACGGACTGGCGCTTTGCAGGGCTTGATGCGAGTGCGTGGATTCACGCAGGATGATGCACATATTTTTTGTCTGCCGGAACAGCTCGAAGAAGAAATTTTTAACATAATCGATTTAAACCTTCACATTTTAAAGACATTCGGCTTTAGTGAGTATGATATTTATCTGTCAACCCGTCCGGAGAAGTATGTTGGGTCGGATGAAAACTGGCAGAAAGCGACCGATGCTCTTAAAATGGCCCTGGAGAAGAAAGGACTCGATTACCAGGTAGATCCAGGTGAGGGGGTCTTTTACGGACCTAAAATTGATATCAAAATTAAGGATGTCATCGGTCGTGCTTGGCAATGTTCCACGATTCAGGTTGATTTCAATCTGCCGGAGCGTTTTCAACTTGCCTATACCGGGGAAGACAGTAAAGACCACCAGCCTATTATGATCCATCGGGCCCTGATGGGGTCGCTGGAGCGTTTTTTTGGTGTTCTCATAGAGCATTACGCGGGCGCTTTTCCTCTCTGGATGACCCCGGTGCAGGCGAAAGTTCTTAACATTACCGATGGACAGCTTGACTACGCTGATACTGTATATCAAGAATTGCGAAAAGCTGATATTCGGGTGGAAAAAGATACACGTAACGAGAAATTGAATTATAAAATCCGTGAAGCACAGCTCGCCAAGATTCCTTACATGGTAATTGTTGGCGATAAAGAAATGGAGACGGAGACAGTAACGGTTCGTATGCGCAACGGTAAGAATCTGGATCCGATGTCCGTGTCGGATTTTGCAGAGTTGATTCGGAAGGAAAGTCGGATTCGCTGATACGGAAGCCTGTTTGCGGCAGACGGGCTCAGTAAAGTTTTTATTTGAGATCTGGAGGTAAGCGTATCAAAAGAAAAAAAAGTGTTAAGGGCGGGCGTGATCTGAAGGCCAGGGTTAATGACCAGATCAGGGAAAAAGAAGTACGCGTCATTAGTGATGACGGAGAACAGCTGGGTGTGCTCCCGATTGAAGAGGCACTGCGTAAAGCGGAAGAGGCAGGACTGGATCTTGTCGAAGTTTCTGCTTCGGCTGATCCACCGGTTTGCCGGGTTATGGATTACGGCAAGTATCGGTACGAACTGAGTAAAAAACAGGCGGAAGCCAAGAAAAAGCAGGCTGTTGTTGAAGTCAAAGAAATAAAACTCAGGCCAAAGACCGAAAAACACGACCTTGATTTCAAGGTACGAAACATTAGAAAGTTTATCGCGCAGAAGAATAAAGTGAAGGTTACGCTCCGATTCAGAGGGAGAGAAATCGTCTATGCTGATAGTCTGGGTATGGAACTTCTGAATCAGGTTGCAGCAGTTCTTGAAGATGTTGCCGTCATCGCCCAGCCGCCTACAATGGAAGGCCGCCAGATGGTTATGATGGTAGCGCCGAAAAGCTGAGATTTGCCTGTTATTTCTCCCGTCAACTAATGACGGCAAAACCTGGAAAGGAAAAAAGTTTTTTAAATTCTTGATAAATTCCTTTTCTGAGCGTTTCGGCTTGCAGGATTACAATTAACTCTTCAAATTTTTTATATAAACAGGAGTATATGTCATGCCAAAAATGAAAACCAATAGAGGTGCCGCCAAACGTTTTAAGATCAGCGGTTCCGGCAAGGTTATTCGCAGTAAGGCGTTTACCAGTCACATTTTGACTAAGAAAAGCACAAAAAGAAAAAGAAACCTGCGTAAATCTGCAGTAGTTGATTCTGCTAATTTCAAAGGAATCAAACGTATTCTGCCCTATATGTAGATCAAGGAGATTGCAATGCCCAGAGTAACACGCGGCTTTAAAGCACGCCGCAGAAGAAATAGAGTTCTGAAACTGGCACAGGGATTCCGCGGTGCCCGCCATCGCCTTTATCGGACAGCTGCTGAAGCGGTCGACCATGCACTTACTTATGCCTATCGTGATCGTCGTGCCAAAAAACGTGATTTCAGACGCCTCTGGATCGTCAGAATCGGTGCTGCGGCCGAACAGAATGGAACTTCCTACAGCCGTCTGATGGGTGGGCTGAAGAAAGCGAATGTAGAACTCGACCGGAAGGTTCTTTCCAATCTGGCAATTCTCGATCCAAACGCCTTTTCAGCTGTTGCAAAGATCGCTTCCTGATCGTAACGGATTTTCCCGCTTTTCCGTTACGTTTCTTTTGGCTCCCGCGAGCCGTATCCATGCAGATTGAAATAATCTGCATGGAACAGCGGAGTCGACTTTCTACAAAACACAATGGCCCTGTATGCAGGGCCTTTATTATCAGAGATGAGAGTCCTCTAGCGTGATCGGTAGGAGAGGGCTTTGTGGTAAATTTATGGAAGAAGAATTACTTCGCCTGCAAAAAGAGGCCTCCAATGACCTAGCTGCTCTGAAAGATCCGAAAGAGCTCGAAATTTTTCGTGTCCGCTACCTCGGCCGTAAAAGCGAGTTCACCGGTCTGATGCGCAAGCTCGGCCAAGTTGCTCCGGAGGATAGGCCTCGGCTTGGAAAACTTGCCAATGATATTAAAGAAGATCTCGATAATCAATTTAATATCAGAAAACAGGAACTGGAAGAGGCAGCATTGACGGGGAAGGGCAGCAAGGTCTCTCTTGATCTGAGTTTGCCTGGCCGCGCATATCCTTTTGGGAAATTGCACCCTGTGACGCAGATTATGGAAGAAATCTGCACAATTTTTGAAGGAATGGGATTTGGCGTTGCCGAAGGGCCGGATGTGGAAACGGATTTCTATAATTTCGAAGCCCTTAACATTCCAAAGCATCATCCTGCCCGGGATATGCATGATACCTTCTATATCAATGAAAGTCTTCTCCTCCGGACCCACACCTCTCCAATGCAGGCCAGGATTATGGAAAACCGGGAGCCACCCCTACGGATGATCGCGCCCGGCAAGGTCTATCGTTGTGATTCGGATATAACGCATACCCCAATGTTTCATCAGGTAGAAGGTTTCCTCGTCGACCGAAAGGTTTCTTTTGCGGATCTGCGTGGTATTCTCGGCGTTTTCATCGCCCGGATGTTTGATGATCGGACGGCAATGCGCGCACGACCAAGTTTCTTCCCTTTTACTGAACCAAGTGCGGAAATAGATATAGCCTGTGTGATTTGCCGTGGTAAAGGGTGCCGTGTCTGCAAGCAGACCGGTTGGCTGGAAATCCTCGGTGCCGGTATGATTGATCCTGAGGTTTTCAGACAGGTTGGCTATGATCCGGAGGAGTTCAGCGGTTTTGCCTTCGGTCTCGGTGTTGAACGAATTGCCATGCTGAAGTATGGAATTAATGATATTCGTCTCTACTACGAGAATGACCTGCGTTTTCTTTCACAGTTCTGATTAACGATATTAAAGCGATCTGCACATGAAATTTACTTTTGACTGGCTGAAACAATTTGTTGATGTAAACATCACTTCGGCAGAACTGGCTGACCGGCTGACCATGGCCGGTTTGGAAGTTGATTCGGTGGAAGAAATTTTTGCCAATCTCAGCGGTGTAAAAGTTGCCGAAATTCTCTCTGTTACCCGTCACCCTGACGCTGACAGACTCGTCGTCTGCCAAGTCAATGCTGGCGATGAAACAGTTCAGGTTGTGTGCGGCGCGCCAAATGCACGTGCTGGTTTGTTCAGTGCCGTTGCTTTGCCTGGTGCGACCCTTCCCTCAGGAATGAAGATAAAAAAGAGTAAGATCCGTGGGCAGGTTTCGCAGGGAATGCTTTGTTCGGAAAAAGATCTGGGTATCAGCGAAAATCATGCCGGCATTATGGAATTAAACTGGTTGAACAAGCCGGCTGGGGAAAATCTGAGTGACGTTCTTCAGCTCAGGGATACGGTTATTGAAGTTGACTTAACGCCAAATCGTCCCGATTGTGCCTCGGTCATGGGTATCGCGAGGGAAACCGCCTCATTTTGTGGTACGAAACTCAAGCCACCCGTGACAGTAGTTGATATCCCGCTGCTGACTGGGGAAAATTGCGAATTCAACGTATCAATTGAACATGAAGATTGCCCTCGCTATGCTGCCCGTCTTTTGAAAAATGTTAAGATAGGCCCTTCGCCGTGGTGGTTAAAGAAACGTTTGCTGGCAGTCGGCCAGCGGCCGATCAATAATGTTGTTGATGTAACAAACTTTGTCATGCTCGAATATGGTCAGCCACTCCATGCCTTTGATTTTAAGAAATTACGGGGTGGGTCCATAGTTGTCCGGCGTCCCAAAGCCGGAGAAAGCATGAAGACGTTGGATGGGGTTGAAAGAACGCTTGAACCCGATATGCTGCTGATATGCGACGCGGAGGGACCTGTAGCTGTTGCCGGTGTGATGGGTGGTGAAAATTCGGAAGTTGATGAAAATACCACAACCGTTCTTCTTGAATCCGCCTGTTTTTCACCTGTGAGTGTCCGCAGGACCGCAAAACGTCTGAATCTTTCTACCGAGGCTTCCTATCGTTTCGAGCGTGGTGTTGATCCC
>QKJV01000175.1 GCA_003249165.1 Desulfobulbaceae bacterium
TCCTGCTCTGGTGTTTAATGATGTCAATTACCGTTGATTCCTTGCGGCAATTATCCGACAAGGGGCGGTATATGGTTAAATTCCATGAAATTAGGCAGGGAAGCAATATAGCCTCTGACCATAAATTGTCAAGCTTCAATACTTTTCTGTATACCCTAATTTAATTCTGCATTCAAGGTTTTTAGGAATTATTATCAAAAATATAGGCCAGTAATTACGGTATTAAATTATTTATGCAATTACTGTTTCCGTCTCTATCTTAGGAAATATTCCTGCCCTCTCGCCGCGTTGAAGAAATTCATTAACTGCAGCCAGGCCGTCAGATCCCAATTCGACAGAAAAATCATTGACATATAAAGCGATATGGCGTGCTATCACCCGATCATCCAACTCCTGCGCATGTCTTTTAATGTAACTAAGGCTTTTATCAGGATTTCTAAAAGCAAAGCGTACACTCTCCTTTATACATTCCTCAACCTGAAGAATCAATTCACGACCTAAAGTTCGGCGAGCAACAATTCCGCCAAGAGGAATGGGTCGTCCCGTCTCCTTTTCCCACCAGGCGCCAAGGTCCTGCAGGCAGACAAGGCCATGCTGTTGATAAGTAAACCGGCTTTCGTGAATAATAACGCCGAAGTCAACCTTCCCGGCAGCAACACTGGGCATAATGGTCTCAAAAGGCATGGGAACGGTTTCATAATTTTCCTGGCTGAACAGGCCAAGCAACATGGCGGCAGTGGTGTAACGACCAGGGATGGCAATTTTTTTGCCAGCGAGATTTCCCTCCAAAGGCTTCCGGGCAACAAGAAGCGGACCGCAGCCACGCCCCAAAGCGCCACCAGCGCGCAGAAGCACATAATCTTTCAATGCATGGCCAAAAGCATGGAATGATATTTTAGTGACATCCAACCTGGCCTCATGCAAGGCCCAACTGTTCAATGTCTCCACATCAGCCAGAACCGGCTCGGCAAAGACAGGGCAAGTCGGACCGATCAAGCCATGAACCAGGCCATGAAAAATAAAGGTATCATTTGGGCAGGGAGAAAAACCAATACTTAACATTTTCTTGTCAATGAAAAAGGAAACCTATCCATCAGTATATTTAACTGCATCATCATTTTAAAGGGAAAGTAAACGTGCTAATTCCGCAGCTGCACGAGCCGCCTTTTCACAGGCTTCAGGTAATTTCCATTTTGCCTGATCGCGATCTTCTACCATGTTACTGACGCAGCGGAGCTCAAAAAAATCAACCCCCATGCCCTCGCAAACCCTGGCGAGAGCAGCGCCTTCCATATTTTCACAGATTGCCTGATGAGTCGTATGCAAATACTCTCCTCGTTTGGCAGTACCGCTTGCGCAGCTAACCGTTACAAAGCCTCCATATCTCACCGATATTTTTTCCTTGGCGAGAATACTCTGGATTTGAGCGAATAATCTGTTCCGCAGATCAAAGACCTGATTGATCTTCAGCACACTTTCGGCAAAAAACTCTATCCTGTCGGCAAAACAGATGCCAAGATCTGCCAGCGACTCGGTCTGCGCCACACACAGATCAAGCATACCGCAACCGTTGCCGTAATAAGCTCCCGCAATCCCAAAATTTATCACACCTTGAATGTCCGAATTCCGGCACAGGTAACGCGTCAGACTGAATGCTGCATCCACCGGTCCAATCCCCGATAAGAGGAAATCAACATCCGGTTGGCCTCTTAATGCCTGGACGGCCGGATCAAGTTCAAACGGAGTTGCCGCAATCAGCAGGTACATGACTAAAGATGACGTGTAAGGAAACTGTCGGCAAAGTTGCTTCTGACCCTTTCTTTAATCTGATTATTCCGGTCCAGAATCACTACCTGAGGTTCAAAATTTTTCAACTCATCATCGGTGAAAAGCGCGTAACTGACGATTATAATCAGATCACCAACCATACCCTTTCTTGCCGCTGCTCCATTGAGACCGATGACACCGGAACCCGGTTCACCCTCGATGACATATGTATCGAAGCGATCACCATTGTTAATATTATAAATCTTTATCTTCTCATATGGATAAAGGCCAACGGCGGCCATCAGATCACGATCAATGGTCAGACTCCCTTCATAAAGAAGATCGGCCTGAGTGACAGTCGCCTTGTGGATCTTTGATTTCAGCATGGAGCGCAGCATGGTTTTTCCTGAAAATATAAAATTATTCCCGTGCCAGTAAAGTATTGTCGATCAGTCTTGTCCTGCCGATTTTAACGGCAAGGGCCAACAGAGAATCATTCGAAATTCTGGTACAGGGAGTTAAATCTCCCGCGGTTACAATGGCAACATAATCAATTACCACATCTCCGCTTGCAGTTATATAGTCCCGGACTTTCCTGATAAGTTTAGCCGCATCTGTTTCTCCATTTGCAACCTCTTCCCGCGCCATTTGTAGTGCACGACTTAAACATAATGCCTGCGATCGCTCATCTAGAGAGAGATAGCTATTACGGGAACTCATGGCCAAACCGTCTTTTTCCCGGACAATAGGGTGAGCTACAATGCGTACATCCCAGTTCAAATCTGTAACCATTTTTCTGATGATCGCAAGCTGTTGAAAATCCTTTGCCCCAAAAATTGCGTAATGGGGTTTGATGATATGGAAAAGCTTGGCAACTACCGTTGTGACCCCGTCAAAATGTCCAGGCCTGCTCAAACCACAGAGGGTTTCGGTCAGGCGGCTGACACACACTTTCGTACAAAATCCCGTGGGATAGATCTGTTCTGCTTTGGGTGCGAACAACACGGAAATTCCTGCTTTTTCAGCAAGCCCTGAATCCCTTTCAAAAGCTCGGGGATAACGGGCAAGATCCTCATTCGGCCCAAACTGGATCGGATTGACAAAAAGTGATACAACTACCTCATCGGCAATATCACTCGCCTTTCGCATAAGAGAAAGATGCCCATCATGAAAAAAACCCATTGTTGGAACCAGGCAGATTGTTTTTCCCGCAATGCGAGTTTTATCTGCCCAAGCTGTCATCAAAGCGGGGGAATCAATTATTTCCATCGTTTCACTTTACTGCGAGTTTTGCTTCAACCCATTCCCGCACCGAAGGTTGGAGGTCAGACTGGGTCTTAAGTTGTTCAAGCGTTTCCTTTACCTTGACGGCGTCATTTTTCTGCTCATAGACGCGCACCTCGCCGAGATAGCCAAGAATGACAAAACCTGGAATTTCCCGTAGTGAAGTATACTGTTTAAGAGCATCATCAAAATCACCGTTCATTTCATAAACCTGGCCGAGATCGAACATAATAAGAGGATAAAGGGGATTACTTTTGCTCAAATCTCCTTTGATCGAGGCAATCTCCTCCCTCGCCCTGGCATAATCCTTTTTATCTACTAGTTCATGTGCAAGTGTAATTCTACTCCACAAGGCGGCACCGCTTCCCGGATACTCCTTACCCACCTTATCAAGAGCAATTCGACGGACTACGGTATCTTTCTCCTGCATGGCATGGGCCAGTAAGGCAGCAGAGTCATTGCGCTGTTTTTCTGTGTAATAACTATAAAAATTCCAGCTAACTATTAAAACGACACCAGCGACAAAAACAGCCTGTAATGTCTTTGCATTATCACGAATAAAACTGCTGACCTTGGGAGGAAGATTTAACTCGTCCAGAAGAGTTCGTTTGGCGGGAGTGACTTCTTCAACATGCAGTTTATTAAAAGGGCTGTTCTGTTCTTGCATGGGGATATCCTTCTCGTATCCTGGTATTATGGAAAAATTTGTTTGAAACTTCGCTTGGCCCGTCATAGTATACAGACGTTCACAACGGGCAAAATTTGAATCTTACATTAAAATGGTAAACCAAAATGTAACATATACAGGCGGCAGGCAAAAAAATCAACGCTGCACTTCCGCCATTTCATTCATCCGGACAACTTTATGCCATTGTCACCCTATGCAATCAGAGCGCAGACGGTTACTGAACTGACCAGATCCATACGTGGACTGCTTGAAACTGAATTCGCGTTTGTCACTGTCACCGGCGAGATTTCCAACATCAGGCGACCTTTTTCCGGTCATTGTTATTTTACCTTGAAAGACAGAGATGCCCAAATCAAGGTTGTACTGTTCAAGGGACAGCAACGGTACCTGGCAAGCCCTCTACAAGATGGTCAACAGGTGCTCTGCCGTGGCAGAGTTTCAGTATATGAACCACGCGGAGAATACCAGATCATCGCCGATATGGTCGAACCTTGCGGCACCGGCGCTCTGCAAATCGCCTTCGATGATCTCAAAAAAAAACTGGCAGATGAAGGTCTTTTTGCCGCGGAAACCAAAAAAAAGCTTCCCTTTCTGCCGGAAAAAATTTTTCTGGTGACCTCGCCGGGAGGGGCGGCTCTTTTCGACTTCCTCCGAATCTCCGTAACTCGTTTCCCTTCGGTTCCCATCGAAATCTATCCGGTTCGAGTTCAGGGAGAAGGTGCGGCCGGGGAGATCGTCCAGGCCATCAAAACTATCAACGAAAGGGCTGACCAAGGGATCATTATTCTCTGCCGGGGTGGCGGTTCGATAGAGGACTTATGGCCTTTCAACGAGGAAAAAACGGCGTGGGCCATTTTTGAATCCCGCCTTCCAGTGGTATCGGCTGTCGGCCACGAGGTGGATTTTACTATTGCCGATTTCGTTGCCGATCACCGTTCTCCAACTCCAACAGCAGCGGCACGTGATGTTTTACCTGACCGAACAGGCTTGCGACAGCGCATTGACTCCATTTCCGACAGACTGAAGGTTGTTATAACGGGCAAAATCGATGCCCTTCGCCGCCAAGTTCGTTACGAACAGCATCGGCTCGGTGAACCGACATCACTGCTGCGCCATTTCCGCCTGGTTCTTGACAACAGCGAACTTATCCTGACGGCTGCCATAACTGCTATAATCCATCGTCACCAGGAAAAACTGAGCCGGCTTGAGGCAAAACTGGAAATCAATAATCCCGCCAGACAACTTGCACAACGCAGACAAAGTGTTGATGAACTGGGGGAAAAAATAACCCTTTTCATGAGCATGCTGCATGAACGCAAACGCAGACAATTTGAAACAACAGCTGTTCTCCTTGACGCAGTGAGCCCACTGGCGGTTCTCGCCCGAGGGTATGCCATTGCATCCCGTAATAGTGACGGGGAGGTCATTCGTTCTGTCGTCCAAACTCATACTGGCGACCGACTGCGAATTCGCCTGCATGAGGGCAGTTTGATCAGTGAGGTTGTGGAAATAAATGAAAAGGCTTAAGGACCGAAGCAGTCTTCCATATCACAGCCAGAGAAGAGTTTGACCACAACAATCAACGTTCGGAAGGCACTGTTAATTCGACTATGCGAAACCCGTAATTCCTGTCGCTGAACGGTGGATAAAAACCAAACCTATATCGGAAAGCACAGCGCATATAACTTCCGTAGTTGTTGAACGAACCTCCGCGTAGCACTCTAGGTTCGTCACCTGCCAAATCATCATCAACCCGCTTTTCATAATTCCAGTAGTTGGCCAACCACTTCGAACAGCACCACTCCCAGACATTTCCCGCCATATCCGCAGCACCACACTCAGCATTACCTAAGGGGAAAATTCCGACGGCACAGGTGCTCCTGATCCCTGTCTCGCTCATATTACAACGCAAGGCAGGTTCATCTTGCTCACCCCATGGATAAAGTCGTCCATCATTATGTCGGGCAGCTCTCTCCCACTGGGCCTCGGTGGGGAGTGACAATCTCTTTCCTGTCCTGATACTCAGCCAATTACAGAAGGCAACTGCTTCATACCAGTTTACCCCAACTTTTGGATGATTGGCCAAGTCATAAACCCCACCCAACTTTTCCGGCCCGACACGATTTCCCTTCCAGCGCCATCCATCGGCAGTCCAGCAATGCCGCCATCTGTCGGTGTAGCCGCCATCCACAACAAAAACCATAAACTGACTGTTTGTAACGGGATATCTGGAAATACGATATGGCTGGCTGATTAAAGAACATTGAAACTGGGGTTTTTCCTCGTCGTATCTACCTCGCCGGTTATCCGAGCCCATAAGAAAGAGTCCAGGTTCAACATCGCACCAGAAAATATCAGGAAGTCCCTCATCGTTTATTCCGACTCCTTGTCGAAGGTCGCCGAGAAGAGCAAGCGTATCCGCTGCTTCTGCTCTTGCTGCAGGGACCAGACGACCTTTTTCCAGGAGAGTTTCAAGACGACTTCTAACTCGGGCAAGCAGGTCACATCCACGATTGCCGTCTCTGACCCGACTCAGCCCGATTTCGAGCAATACATCACCTGCAATCCGCGCATTCTGCCAGGCAAGTTGCTGATCTATCTCCTGCTCCGGACACAACCGATTCACTAGAGCAAGTGGTTTATCGGTATCACCACCCAAATAAACGAGTCTGCCGACAGCCAGAAGAATTGCTTCCCGCCAGAAAGATTCACGGCTGAGCAAGTCCGTCGCCTGCTCTGCAAAATCAGCCTGAACTGCCAGATGAGCTCCGGCCATATACTCTTGAAAAATCCGGTGGGGAAAAGAAAAGGAATTATTTCCGCGATCGAGCAGCATACCTGTCTGACAGCGAATGGCTGCCACAATATCCCGCGACCATTCCCGTTTTTTTTCAGGATGCAGCATCACCAGTACTTTTTCGAGCGGTTGACGACCGATATGGGCTGGAGCCTCTTTATTACCTGCTCCATCTTTTCTGTGGACATCAAAAGCCACTTGCCAGAGCAACCGTTTCAGATCAACATGCGATCTTCCTGCTCTTTGTAACAACATAGCTAGACAAGAAGTCTCTTCCGCATGCCCCTTGCGAATTTCCTCGCCACACATCATCAGCTGTTCGCCGATTTCTTCATAAAGACTTGCCTTGGCATCAGGCAATCTTCCCTTGTGTGTATGAACAAGGGTAATGATAGTCAACAGCAGAGGATTAGACGCAAGCGGCCATAACCCCGGTTGTCGAACAGCTTCACGAAGACGCCCTGCCAGACTGGCAGCCTCTTCTTCCATAATTTCCCCAAGACTGACTTGCTCCCTGTACCATAAGTTGATAAATCGGTCGATTTTTTTACGGTTCAGAGGGGCAAGTTCGATCACGGGAAATTCATCAAGTCGCAATGAACTTTTTCTGTAGGAAAGAGTTCGGCATGTCACAAGGTGCCGACTCTTGTGGTACCGTTTACTGAATTTTTCAACAGCATCCCTGACAATATTCTGTTGATTAAGATTTTCAACTTCATCTAGGCCGTCATAAAGAACGATAGCCAGACCATCTTCCAAAACACTTGACAATGCATTACAGGCAAATGCAACTTTGCTTTCCACCAAAGTTGCACTGATGAAATCCCAAAGATTATACTGAATCTCTTTGAGATCATCCGGCATCATGCCAGCAAAATCACTTAACACGACGTGAATGGGAACCAATCCACACAACTCATCCGGCCAGTACTGGGAATGTAAAGGCAATCCTTGCTCCGGCGCCTGGCATTCGGAGGCAAGACGGTAAACAAGATGATTGAGGAGGGAAGATTTACCAGAGCCTGGTTCGCCAAGAACAACCAAGCGAGGATAACGTGCCACTGCCTCCAGAGTACCCATGGAACGTCCCCTTTTCAGGATATCGGCAGTGCCGCCGGGCAAAAGTTCCTCATCGGGCATACGGGGCATTGTATCTAGTTCGACATAAACATGATCCAATTCCAGCTGTTTTCTGCCGCAACTCTTGTTATCAACACCGAAATCCATTCCACGAAACGGAAGCTTCCTGCCCCCTTCAACAAGTTTTCGACAATATAAATTCAAGGCCTGTACATTGTCGATGACAGGTTGCCCGGATGGAATTATATCCCCGTTTAACCCCTCCGTGCCTGAGATTTTAGATTTTTCTTCGTGCCCCACCCGTTTAAGGCCAGCAACAGCAGACTGATACGTATCTGCATCCAATAGACCGGCCATATAGGCTTTACGGAGCTGTGCCAGCCGTTTTGCATGTTCATCAATCACAGCCGTACTCCTCAATTATGTTTTTATCATTTGCTTAAAAAATTTTTCTCATCAATTATCAATTAACAAATACTACATTATTAGAATTACACAAAAAACTCCTTTCTTCTTTATGGTTATCATTTTTAGCCAAGGCTATATGCAACACAACCTGGGCATACTATCACTTCTTCTTCCCTTTCCAAGGCGGAGAAGCGCATATAACGAAATCCTTAAAACTTGATTAGCAAGGGGAGGGGGTGAAATCAATAGAAAAAAATATGCAGATTAAACTCAGGGCGCTTATAAAGCGTATATAATACATCTTTCCCACCGTCGGAAAATCGTGCTCGACTTGTTCGGCATCTGCAGGGATAAATTCTGCGTTTCATATATTAACAAAACGTATTCGCAGTTAAAACCGGCTTGACAGACGGACAAGGTCGATACCAGGATGATTATCGAGCTTTCTAAGGAAATGGTCGACGTTACTGGATAGAGCGACAGAACCACAATCTGCTATAATTACCAATATATGACCATAAAAAACGGCCGGAAATTCGGCCGTTTTTTATGGTCATATAACGACACTTCTTGATTCTTTAATTTAAAATAACTCAACTGTAATAAGTCACGTTACTGATATACGCTTCACCTCATGTCGGGATAAAGATTTACGAGGCATGGTTATATGCAAAACAGCATTTTTGAAAACAGCTTTTTACCCGTCCTGGTCCGCGTCTTCAGATAATGACAATATCCGGCGAAATACGCCGCAGGATCGCTCCATCCTCTAAAAAATTTTCTCTTTTTCTTGCTTTTCCTGTTTCCTTTCACCTCTGACAATATGCGTATTGTCGAGCAATTCAATTGTGATATATTTCTGATCCACTCGGGGAACTTCAAATCCGATACTGAAGTCTTTATCCGTTACTCCGTTATCGAGGGGGGTGATTGCTGCCTTATCGGCACAGTTGGTCAAGATTCCTCTTCCTCTTTTTTAAACCAGTTCTATGGCGCAAATTTCTTGAAATTCATAATTCATCCCCCCAATTTTTTCTTTGCCTCAAAAACAGAAGGGAAAATAGCCACTTACCGGTTTTCCCTTCTGTTACACCCTTTAACTTTGTTGCAACTTTTCTTTTGCTCACATCCCAACATGATTTCATGTGCCTTATGCAGCATTAATTTCAATCTGCCGTGGTTTTGCTTCCTCGGATTTAGGCAAGTGAAGTTTCAGCACACCGTCCCGTAATTCTGCATTGACCCTGCCCAGATCAATTGCCTGTGGAACTGAAAAAATCCGTGCATATTCTACATCTCCAAACTCTGCCCAATTCACGGCTCCTTGCGCTGCAATTTTTCGAACTCCTGTTATCGTCAGTTTGCCGTTATCGATGTTTACGGTAACGTCATCTTTTGCCACACCGGGCATATCGACAAAAAGAAGAATCTCATCACTACTTTCAAATATATCCACTACC
>QKJV01000305.1 GCA_003249165.1 Desulfobulbaceae bacterium
CAAAAATAATCCGAGTTGCTCAGCAGCCCATCATTATTGCAATCAGCAAAAACTTTATAAATTCCAGAGGTAATAAAGGTTTTTGTCGCAAAATAATCAGAATTGGTGATAACTCCGTCAGCATTTGCATCACCACGTTTACGAATTATAACGCGGTAAGAAATACCGTTTGTTGAATTATCCAGCACTGTTCCGGTACTGGTAACAAAGTTGGCAAATGTGCCTTCATCACTTGCGACCCCCACCCCAAGGGACACCCCGAAATATTCATCTGGCGCTGAAGTTGGATCTGCGTTCTCAGTTCTGGTCAATTTTACTGTCCCGATTAACGTTCGAGTTCCCGAGACTCCAGCAGTCGGATTATTTTCATCAATCTTACCACAGAAAAAAATCACATCTCCCGACTCAGTGTTAACCTGAGGTGCTTTATACGAATATTTGACACCCGTAGAAGAGCCAAAATACCAGACAGTTTCATTTTTTTCAGCGACCGGAAAAGAATTCACGGGGTCACTTCCTGTATCAACAGGATAAAACTTTGTTGTATCATAAGTAAGTTTTACCACTGCACTGACAAGAGGATCTGTATTTATATCAGCATAAATATAAACAACAAGATCTTCGGGAGTGTAAGCACCCTCTGCATAAACATCAACATCAGCCGCTATTGCAGGCATGACTGGGGAGAGGCCTGCAATAGCAAAAAGAGATCCCACAACTAAACCAGTTATTTTCATTTTACTTCGGCACCTCGTTGTTTATTATGTCTGCTCATTAATCAGAGGTTCCGCTGAGCTTCCTTTAAGAAACATTAAAAATCTCATATTCAATAATTATGCCGAGCAGAAAAATTAATAAGCCATAAAAAAAATAATCATATTAGCCAGTTGCCTGCACAACGACATATTCAATCACTGGCCCGCAAGAAAACCGGAAAATCTGTCCAATTTCCCGGAATTTCAAATTGCCATTCCTCTCAAGAGCATTTTAAAAGATTTATGAAAGCAAATAACCAGGTTGAGCTTTTTTCGACATTTTTTTTCTCACTATTGCTGTTCAGTATTTTTTGTCCGCATAGGCCAGCCATCCACCGGCTCTTACCAGATCCTTATCGAATGAATTAAGGCTAAACCGGCGGGTAATCTCTTTAACTCCCCTGGCGGTAAGGCTCTCTTTTTCAAGATCCACCGTAATGGTTACCTCTTTCCCAAGCGAAAAAAGCTCATCAATGTATTCTTTAGGCAACTCGACTGCAAGCATGCCGCAGTTAAACATGTTCTGTCGGAAAATTCTTGCGAAACTCTCAGCGATCACCACATTGATATCATTTACTTCAAACACCCATACAGCGTGTTCGCGTGAAGAACCGCAGCCGAAGTTGGAACGGGTAACGATAACACCCTTCCCATTTGTGTCATGCGCAGGATCAAAACCTGCAAGTTTCAGATCTTCCAGGATATAGGGCTTCAAATCCTCCTTGGTATTTTCCGTCAGATATTTAGCAGGTATAATCTCATCAGTATTAATATCACTTCTGTCCAGAAATAGTACTGATCCACCGAATGTCTTCATAAACACCTCTTATTCAAAATTCCAGTCTGCGGTAGATTCTTTGCCCCTTCTTGATTAAACAATAAACGGCAAAATTCTCCACGCAAACACCGAAATCATCATATTTTAAAATCAAGTCTTGTCAAACAAGGAATTCCCTTGGATCAACAATGTAGCCTTTAACAGCCGCAGCTGCTGCACTCAATGGACTCATAAGATGAACCATTCCGCCTTTTCCCATGCGACCATTGAAATTACGGTTTGTTGTCGACGCGCAGACCTCTCCACCAGCGAGCACACCGTTGCTCATGCCAAGACATGCACCGCAAGTGGGATTCGTCACGCAGAAACCGGCATCCATGTAAATTTTAATCAACCCTTCTTCCATTGCCTGACTGTATACTTTTGGGGTAGCGGGAGAAAGGATTGCTCGCACATTAGTTGCAATTTTACGTCCTTTTAATATTGCAGCAGCAACACGCAGGTCTTCAATCCGGCCATTAGTACAGGACCCCATATATACCTGGTCAATTTTTGTTCCGATCATTTCTGTTATGTCTTTAACTTCGTCAGGCTTGAATCCATACGTCGCCTGGGGAGCAAGGTCGGTCACATCAAAGGTTCTCTCCGCGACATAGGCAGCGTCCGGATCTGAATGCCACCGCTGGAAATCATTCACGGCAGTATCAATATCTGCATATTCATTTTGAATAAAGGGCCAGAGGTATTCGGCGGTAACCCGGTCAGGCAGACAAACACCGCAGGTGGCACCAGCCTCAATGGCCATATTACAGATGGTCATCCGTCCTTCCATGCTCATGGAATCAACTACGGGACCGTGGAATTCCATAACTTTGTCCGTCGCACCATTTACCGTCAACTCTTTGATAATTCGAAGAATAACATCCTTTGCGTACACTCCTTCGGCCAATGTCCCCGTAACATTGATTTTCATTGTTTCGGGAAGGCGGAACGAACAGACACCCTTGAGAATACCCACCTCCAGATCGGTCGTGCCAACCCCGGCGGCAAAAGCACCGAAGGCGCCGTGGGTACAGGTATGGGAGTCACCCATAATCACCGTATAGCCAGGGCGAATAAACCCTTTTTCAGGAAAAAGCGCATGACATACCCCGTTTGAACCAATATCAAAAAAATCATCTATACTGTTCCGCCTTGCCCAGTCCCGGAGAATTTTAGCCTGAGTGGCGGTTTTGCTGTCTTTCGACGGCGTAACATGATCGATTACAACCTTAATTTTTTTCGGATCAAAAACTCTGTCCATTCCTCTTGCTTTTAAATCATTGATTGCAATCGGTGTGGTAATCTCGTGGCACATTACAACATCTATATCAAGTACGACATTATTACCCGACGGGATATCACGCTTGTGGGTCTCGAAAATTTTTTCTGTGATGGTTTTACCCATTTTCTTTCATCCTCCAGATATACAGTAAAATTATCCTGGTCAGCAAAGACCAAAATATGCAGAATATTCACATTAATTGATAGACAAAAGTTAATCAATTTTTTTATGGTTTGTATTGAGCCATTAATATGTTATAAAAATCAATGTATTGTCTTTCAGTTCCAAAATCCAAGCTTATTATAAGCCGAATTCCCCATGCATAAGAAGAAGCTTCTCCCCTTATCCGCGAATCTGCCTCCAGAACAATCAGATGCATTACCACAGACAATAATTGAACAGCTTTCTTCGCTGTTTCAGGCAGAATACGGGAAAAAATCTACGGAACTGGAATACCTTTTAAAGGATGTAAAGGCTCTCTATGCCGGGAATTGGCCTGAATATGAAGCATGTCAAGTGGGATATCATAACCTTAACCACAGCCTGGCTGTCAGTCTTGCCACGGCTCGTATGACATGCGGCTGGAACAAACTTCATCCGGGGCATACCATATCCGAGGAAACTTTCATTGCTGGAATTGCGGCCTCACTTCTGCATGATTCTGGTTATCTCAAAAACAAAAATGACCATAATGGGAAGGGGGGGAAGTATACTTTTTCCCATGTCGGCCGGAGTCGTAATCTTGCCCGCAACTATCTTACAAAAAAAAGCTGGAACGAACATAACGTTGAATTCGTCTGCCGAATTATTGAAATTACAGAGTTCGGCTCACAACCTGATATGACGATCTTTGTGGATGACGAACAGCTTACCATGGCGCAAATGGTAGCTTCCGCGGATCTTATAGCTCAGATGGCCGACATTAATTACATCAGAAGGCTCCGTGATCTGCACAACGAATTCCTCGAGGCATATGATACGGAGGGTCGAAAAAAACTGATTCAGCGATCGATCCAAATTTATGAGACTTTTGATGAAATGCTGAGTGCCACCCCAGATTTCTATGTAAATTTCATTTTACCCCGACTAAAATTCTTCAACAGGATGGACAACTATCTCGTTGCCTATTTTGCGGATGGCAGAAATCCCTACTTCGAAAATATAACTGCCAATATATCCGGCCAGTTGCTCAACAACCGAGTGCATTGGCAAAAACTTGGCGAAATACTGCAAGAATTGAACCTGACGGACTCAGCAGTCATCGACGAAGCTCTCGAGAAACAACAACAGGAAAGATCTGCTGATTCTTTCAGTTATTATCCTTCAGACGAAGAGGGAATTGGCGACAGGCTGATTAAATGGATACGGTTGGGAAATACGGGTCAGAATCGACTGGGTGATATACTTATTAAAACAAGGTCCATCGACCCTCCGGAACTCAGAACAGGACTCATTTCACAACTCCTCCCTAACGAACTGACGAAAAAACTCAGCAATTCTGAGTTACTCACCTTATTACAAATTTCTGTTTTGGCCCTAAATCTTCATAAAAACAGTCTGCTTGTCTCACAGATCATTGAGATGGCCGTCCAGCTTCTTCGAGGCGAGGCAGGCTCCCTCATGCTGGCCAACAGGCAAAAAAACGAAGTAATCATTGCCGTTCATTACGGTTCCCACCGGGAAGAGCTTGAAGGTAGAGTTTTGCCGCTTGACAAGGGCCTTGCGGGTTGGGTATTTCACCATGGCAAAGCGGCCTTTGTCATCAACTCCTCTTCAGAAGGCCTTTCTTTAGGGAATTCTTCTGCAGATGGAGATGAGATACATACTATTCTCGCCGTCCCTCTTCATATCAACGGTGAAATTATTGGGGTAACCGAGATAATTAACAAAAAACAAGGAAATTTCACCAATCACGACGCAGACATACTCACCCTCATTTCTAATATTATTGCTCCGGTACTTGCGCTTGCTTCTGAGAAAAAACACTTTTCGTAAAAAGAGCGTAATACCAAGAAAGGTTCTCCAAAATGAAGATCAAAAATTATTTTCATCATGTTAAATATTTGTTCCCTCTGATCTTGTCCTGTCTGCTCTTGCCTGCCGTGGTTTCTGCTTCTCATGGAGTCAGCATTGACGGCAAACTAAAATATCCGGCAGGTTTTAGCCACTTTGCCTACACCTCCGATCAAGCAAAACAGGGTGGAGAGATCACTCTGCACGCCATCGGCAGCTTTGACAAAATGAATCCTTTTACCCTCAAGGGAAACCCGCCGGAAGGGATAGCCGATCTCGTCTTTGAAACCCTTGCTGTTCCAAGTCTCGATGAACCTTTTGCCGAGTACGGCCTGCTTGCCAAAGATATTGAACTCGCCGACGACAAAATGAGCGTTACCTTTACTTTAAACGAAAAAGCCCGGTTTTCCGACGGATCTCCGGTCACTCCAGACGATGTTAAATTTTCGCTGGAGACTATGAAAAAGGATGAAATAAATCCTTTTTATGCCTCCTATTATCAGGATATCAATCGGGCTGAAATCATCAGTTCATCAAAAATTCGATTTTATTTTGCCAGGCCCAACCGTGAAATACATATGATTGCCTGCCAACTTCCCATCTTTAGTAAGGCTTTTTATCAAAAGTACCAATTCAATTCAGCCGATATGACTCCTCCGGTCGGAAGCGGTCCTTATATTGTCAGTGATTTTAAACAGGGGAAGTTCATCACATACAAAAAAAACCCTAACTACTGGGGTAAAGACATAGCCTGCCGACGCGGGATGTTCAACTTCGGGACAATAACTTTTAAGTATTTCATGGACCAGATCGTCGCGGTCGAGGCTTTTAAAGCAGGTGAATTTGACTTCATGCATGTTAATATAGCCAAACAGTGGGCCAGAGACCTTGAGGGCAATCAATTCGAATCCGGCAAAATCATTAAAGAACTTTTCCCTCATAAGAATAACCAGGGAATGCAGGCATTTGTCTTCAACGTCCGCAGGCCTCTTTTTCAGGATATCCGTGTCCGCCGGGCTCTTGGTATGGCCTTTGATTTTGACCGTACAAATAAAACTCTCTTTTTCAATCAATACACCCAAATGCAAAGCTACTTCAGCAATTCCAATCTTGCCGCAACAGGTCTGCCTCAGGGTCTGGAATTGAAACTCCTTGAGCAATACAAAGATCAGGTTCCTCCGGAGGTTTTCACCACCCCGCTTACCCCTGTACAGACAGGTTCTCCCCAGGCTCTACGCAATAATCTCCGCTCCGCAATGAAACTCCTAGCTGAGGCAGGCTGGTCGATCAAGGACGGGAAATTAACCGACCAAAACGGAAGGCCTTTTGAGTTCGAAATACTGCTTTCTTCTCCTTCTTTTGAAAGAGTGATGGCTGACTTTGTAAAAAACCTGGAGACATTGGGTATCAAAGCTGCTTATCGAACCATAGACCCATCACTGTACGTCCAGCGTATACAAAATTTTGATTTCGATATGACAGTGGAAGTCTTCGCTCAATCCCAATCGCCCGGCAACGAACAGCGTTATTACTGGTCCTCAGCCGCTGCCGACCGGAAAGGTTCACATAATATTATCGGCATTAAAAATCCGGTGGTCGATAAACTTGTTGACCACATTATTTATGCCACGACCCAGGAGGAATTGACTGCTGCATGTAAGGCACTCGATCGTGTTCTCTGGTATAACTATTATCTCATTCCCAACTGGTATCTTCCCACATATCGTCTTGCCTTCTGGAACAAATTTTCCAGGCCTGACACTCTCCCTGTATACTATACACCTTTTCAACTGCTGCTGACCTGGTGGAGCAAATAGCCTCGAATAATGTTTGCATATATCCTGCGCCGTATACTGCTCATGATCCCCACCCTTCTCGGGATCATGCTCATTACTTTCACTGTAACCCAGTTCGTCCCCGGGGGGCCGGTTGAAAAACTCATTGCCGACATGCAGCGGTCCTCGCGAGGAGGAGAAGTCAGCAGCGGAACCGCCAATATCTACCAGGGCAGTAAGGGGCTTGATGCAGAAAGAATCGCGGAAATCAGAGCCATGTATGGCTTTGACAAACCCCCTGCCGAACGTTTTTTTACCATGATGAGGAACTACCTCGTTTTCGACTTCGGCACGTCTTACTACCATCATCGCTCCGTGGTCGATCTTGTCGTATCGAAACTGCCGGTTTCCATGTCCCTCGGTCTCTGGTCATTTCTTATCGTCTACGGCGTTTGTATTCCGCTTGGCATCAAAAAAGCAGTTCGTGACGGATCTCGATTTGATGTTTTTTCAAGCACAATAATTCTTATCGGCTATGCCATTCCCGGCTTTGTTCTCGCAATTCTCCTCATTGTTTTATTCGGCGGCGGCAGTTTCTGGAACATCTTTCCACTTCGTGGCCTGATCTCGGATAATTGGTCGGAAATGAGCCTCATGTCTAAAATTCTTGATTATCTCTGGCACATGGTGCTGCCTATTACGTCCAGTGCTGTAGGCAGTCTCGCCGTTATGACCCTGCTGACGAAAAACAGTTTTCTCGAAGAAATTAGAAAACAGTATGTGTTGACGGCAAGGGCAAAAGGGTTAAGTGAAAATAAAGTTTTGTACAAACATGTTTTCCGTAATGCGATTATCCCGATCATCACCGGTTTTCCAGGCTCCTTTATTACAGCCTTTTTTACAGGGAGCCTGCTTATCGAGACTATTTTTTCACTGGATGGGATGGGACTGCTCGCTTACGAATCCATTCTCAACCGCGACTATCCTGTTGTCCTCGGCACCCTCTATTTTTTCTCCATTATAGGCCTTGTATCACGTCTCTTGTCGGATCTCAGTTATGTTCTTGTTGACCCGCGTATCACTTTTGAAAGCGTGGAGCAGTAAAAATGCCCCAGAAAAATAAGACAAAGGACAGCATTGCTCTGCGACGCTGGGAAAAATTCAAAAGAAACAGACGAGGCTATTGGAGTCTTATTATCTTTGCCGTTTTTTTTATCATCAGCCTTGGTGCGGAAGTGATCAGCAATGATCGCCCATTTCTTATTATTTATAACGGATCTGCCTATTTCCCATTGTTCCGATCCTATCCCGAAACAACTTTTGGCGGGGATTTCGCTACCGAGGCCGATTACCGGGACCCATATATCCTGGAAAAGATAACAACAAATGGGAACAGGGCTTTTTTCCCTCCAAACCCTTACAGCTATGCATCAATTAATCCAAACCTTGAAGTTCCGGTACCATCTCCCCCCACCCGCGACAACCTTCTCGGGACAGATGACCGTGGACGTGATGTCCTTGCCCGACTTATTTATGGTTTCCGCCTCTCTGTCATCTTTGGCTTCCTGCTTACTCTGGTCGGCACAGTGCTCGGTATTGTCGCTGGATCAGTTCAAGGGTATTTCGGCGGCAGAACGGATCTTTTTTTTCAGCGTTTTATTGAACTGTGGAGTTCCATGCCAGAACTCTATCTGCTTATTATTTTTTCTTCCATCTTCAAACCAAGCCTTCTGCTCCTGCTTGTTCTTCTCTCTCTTTTCGGTTGGATGGGTTTATCGGATTACGTCCGGGCGGAATTCCTGAAAAGCCGCAATCTCGATTATGTTACTGCGGCCCGGGCAATAGGTGTTGGAAACATTACTATCATGATCAGACATCTCCTGCCCAATGGAATGACTCCTGTCATCACCTTTTTGCCTTTCAGGATGTCAGGTTCTATTCTAGCGTTGACCAGTCTTGATTTTCTTGGCCTTGGCGTTCCTCCGCCGACTCCGAGTCTCGGTGAACTGCTGGCTCAAGGAAAAGCCAATATCGATGCCTGGTGGCTGTCAATCAGTACATTTGTTGTTCTTGTTGGGACTCTCATTCTGCTTATTTTTATTGGCGAAGCGCTGCGCGAAACATTTGATCCGAGAAAAGCATGAAAAACCCACTGCTTGACATAAAAAATCTTAACGCCGGCTTTCTCTCCCAGAATATTTTTACTCCCATCCTCCATGATGTGTCCCTTTCTATCCGTCAAGGTGAAACTGTGGCACTTGTCGGAGAATCAGGTTCTGGTAAGTCTGTCACCGCGCTTTCCATTCTCCAACTCCTTGATCGACATTCTTTCAGATGCAGTGGAGATATCCTCTTTGACAGTCAGAACCTGCTGCAGAAAAATGAACTGCAACTGCAAAAAATCAGAGGCAACGATATTGCAATGATTTTTCAGGAACCGATGACATCGCTTAATCCGGTTTACTCCATTGGTGAACAACTCATTGAACCCTTGATCCTTCACCAGAATCTTTCCTTCGAGGATGCAAGAAATAAGGCTATTCAATTGCTGGACAAGACAGGCATCCCCACACCTGAAAGTCGGATGCAGAGTTTTCCGCACCAACTCTCAGGAGGACAGAGACAAAGAGTGATGATAGCCATGGCCCTTGCCTGCAAACCACGGCTTCTTATCGCTGACGAACCAACGACAGCGCTCGATGTCACCATTCAGGCCCAGATTTTGACCTTACTCCAGGAATTACAACAGGAACTGGGGATGTCGGTGCTGCTCATCACCCATGATCTCCATATGGTAAAAAAAATT
>QKJV01000077.1 GCA_003249165.1 Desulfobulbaceae bacterium
GACATGCCGATTTCGTAAAGATCCGGAAAACAGAGGGCAATCCTCAATGGGGTATTCTGCCAATTTTTCTTTACAATATTAAACTCATTACCACTGTAACGTCCGGGTTTACGGACAAGTGGCAAAAAATAATCTGGATTCACTGTACCGGTACTCTGTCAAAGGAGGGAGGAGCTTCGTATGTGAAATACTCCCTGAAAAATGAAGGAGATTGCATCCAATCGCTGAGGCGAATCTCCATAGTGCTGTTGTGAATTAAAGCGGTTACGGTCACTTTCCCCGGTAACGGGCAGGTATCCTTGGTGTATTCGTCATAAAGTACATCGAATATCTTTTCATCTTCCGCATTAATAACGATATGACGGCGTATCACCCTCTGTTTATCGTCGAAAAGCACAAGGCTGCGTGTACCGTTGCCATAGCTTACTTCAAACCAATAACCGTTTTCCAGTGTCAGATCATGGCTCACGTTGAGAATCTGTATCCTGCCAGGATAGAGCCGCCCGATCAACCAGTAGAAGCCATGCTCGGGCAGAAATCCCGCCGGTGCATATTTCGCATATGTTGTACCACTTACATTGCCTTCATACTGCTTTTTCTGCGGGACAGAAACAAAATGGAAAGAATCACCGTCGGTTACGAAAATAATCATAACCTGGCCCAGAGGATTGACGGCAAGAAATTTCAGATAGGAAGGAGTCATCGCCTGCAGATAGCCGCTGAGAGTTCCTTTTTGCCATACTGATGAAAAAGAAACGGTCGCCTGTGCATCAATACAGCAGTTGCAGAGTTGCTGCAGGGCGATCGTCTCCCTGAACTCAAGAATAAGCCGCTCTTTTTCCCGTTCAGCTATTTCTTTCGTTCCGGGCAGCATCGCACAACCTGCAAGGCAGAGACAACAGAAATAAAAGGCAATTCCTGTTAAAATGCATGCAGGGCTACTCTTAATTATCTCACTCTTTTTTTTCACTGTTCTGCAATGCCTTGATTTCTGAGAGAGCATGTGCCTTTTTCGCATCGTCAGAATACAAACGGACCGCCTTCTCGTATGCCTCAACCGCTTTTTCCAAGTCCCCGGCCATTCGATAAGCATCGCCAAGATGCTCATGAATGGTAGGATCCTCCGGCTGCATGCCGGCAGCAGCCTCGAGCTCCACCACCGCTTCCGCGTAACGTCCCATTTTGAAATAGGCCCAGCCAAGGGAATCACGGATAAACCCATCATCAGGCTGCAAAGCAACAGCCTTTTTAGTGTATTCAAGCGCCTTTTCCAGATTAACGCCCTTGTCCGCCCAAGTATAGCCGAGATAATTCAATGCGTGAAAATTATCCGGCGCAATGGCAAGCGCCTGCTCCATTTTCTCTACAGCCTGTTCGACGTCACCAAGTCGGTCGAAAAAAAGACCGTATTCAACAAGAATCTTATCATTGCCGGGAAAAACCAGCAGGGCCTGCTCAAATATTTCTTTGCCTGCTGCGGAATCTCCTTCCTCGCGAAGCAAATTTGCCAGAAGGAAATAAAAGGACGACCGTCTGGTCTGTTCGGTGGCGATCTCATTACGCAGGAGGGTTATCGCCCGCGGGGTGTCTTTCTCGCCGAGCAATATCTGCGCTAGCATCAAAATGGACTCTTCGTAGTCCTTACTGGTAACGGGAACTTGCCGCAATATTGTTTTGGCCTTTTCCGTGTTTCCGGACTCATAATATGTTAGGGCTAGCATTGAGCGGGCAACATCTTTGTTTTCGTTTCGGGCGAGCATTCCTTCAAAAAGGGTTATGGCTTCAGTGTAACGTTTTTCATCGAGCAATATCCGGCCGATCGCAAGATCAACCGTATCGGTACTGGTTGTATAATTTTTCAACTCCTGGAGCTCAGCCAGAGCATCATCCACTTTTCCCTGAACCAGGTAAATACGTGCAAGACGCCCCCGTATCTTGGTATTGGTTTCATCTTCCTCAAGCAGGCGTTTATATATTGCAACTGCTTCATCGTAACGCTGCCTGTACTCATAGAGGTCAGCGGCCTCATAAGCGAGTATCGGTGTCCAATTAAGGTCCAGGGCCTTTTTATATGCCTCTATCGATTCATCAAAAAAATTCAACTCGCGGTATACTTTTGCCAGATAGTTGTATCCATTAATTGAGCGGTTATCGACTTTGACCAGTTTCTCCAGCGTTGTCCGCGCCTTCAGCAGATCTCTGTTGCTGGCGTAAAGGGCACCAAGCATGAGCAGGGTTTGAGGGTCATCCGGAGATATCCGCAAAACTTCTTCATAAACGTCGATGGCTTTTTCCTTCTCACCCATTGAGGTATATATATTGCCCAGCAACAGCCTATACTGCAAATCCGATGGATTATCGGCTATCATTTTTTCAAGCTGCGTGATGGACTGTTCTTTTTTCCCCATGTTAAAGAGAAGGATGACCAACTTCTGGTTGACATAATCGGCATGGGGATCACAAACCAGGGACTTTTCATAAGCCTCCAGCGCCTCGTCATATTTTCCTTCTGACTCCGCGGAGTTACCCCACAAAAAATAAAAATAGGCACAGGCGGAATCTGTCGGTTCGTCTTCTGATTCCACATTGTTTATTTGCGCAGCCTGCAGAGACTTGCCTACGGCCTGGTTGCCACTGGAACAGGCGCTGTTACCAAAAAAGAACAATATTGACAGGCTGAGTAAGCCAATAGGAGTAACATGTTTTTTCCAGGCAGGAGTTATGGAAAGGAATTTTTTTAACATCTTCAAGGTATAACAGAGAATTTAATGAAATTGAATGTAAGGGGTATTCTACCACCCAATATGAAGGAATTCCAGTATTTATTAACTGATACAGCGCTTGCCGTCAGGCTGTAGAGAAAAGGTACATTTTACCAGGTGTTCTTTTCCGATGTGACACCTTAACTTCCCGCAGAAGCATTAAATTTGTCCCAGACTTAAAAAAATATCTTTTCGTAGATCATGCATCTGTTTTTATCGCTAATGTAAACCTGCATGCCAGGGAAAAAAGCATCTCAATCTTACACTCATGCTTATTCACGGACTATAGCAATTCGAGAATACGATCATCAAGGCGGAGTATGTCCCGCGGTAAGAGAGAAAACGGACAACCAAGCCGTTCATCATTGCACAGCCCTTTAATCAACACGTTCAGATGTTCCATATATGCCCGGTTCAAGGCGGCTTTTCCCTCTTCATGAATCAGAGGAATCGCGGGTTGGATGATAACAAGTCGCGAAAAAAATCTGTTTGTCACACTAAAACAATGGTCCAGATAATTCTCCAATTCACTAAAATCTACGCGGGTTGTCCCCTGGATATCAGCCAAAGTGTATGCCATCATGTCTATCGGAGTCCTGTCGCTCACAAACATCCCCGTTGCCTGCTGCCAGACAGATTCAGCGGCCTCAACAACTTTATGTTGAATCCAGATACGGGTGCTGAAATCCATTTGCAAGGAGGGATCGAGACCATATCGGGCAAACACCTGGCTCGTTGTCGTCTGAAGAAATTCTAGCCCGCTCCGTGCTGCTATTTCCCGTGCCAATGTGGTCTTGCCGGTTCTATGGCTACCGCAGAGGCCGATTCCCCTGTTCATGCGGTGACTCTACTCCGGTTGACAACAATTTCCCCGGCCATTTTGACCGCCTCAAAAAGACTCGCAGGATCGGCTTTGCCCTGGCCAGCGATATCATAGGCGGTCCCGTGGTCAACAGAAGTACGCACAATGGGCAGGCCGATAGTCACATTCACCCCATCTTTGAAATGGAGCAGTTTAAAGGGAATCAACCCCTGGTCGTGGTACATACAGACAACGGCATCAAACCCACTGGAGACGGCCTTGAAAAAAACCGTGTCGGACGGATAGGGACCACTTATCCGCAGACCGTCGCATGCGGCGCGTTGAATGGCTGGAGCAATTAAGCGTTTTTCCTCATCACCGAACATGCCTTCCTCGCCGGCATGAGGATTCAGTGCAGCAACTGCAATATGGGGGGTAGAGATACCAAAATCATTTTTGAGAGATTTTGCAGTGAGTAGGATCAGGTTATAAATTTTTTCCGAAGTAAGTTTGCTGGATACGGATGCCAAAGGGGTATGAATTGTAACGAGGGTGACCCGCAACTTCGTTCCAGCCATCATCATGGCATACGCGTCACAGTTACAGAGGGAGGCCAGCATCTCCGTATGGCCGGGAAAAGAGTAACCTGCCTCTTTCAAAGCCTTTTTGGTTATTGGACAAGTCACCATGCCGCTGAAAATCCCTCTACCTATTAATTGGACCGCCTCTTCGATGCAGCAGGCCATGGCTTTGCCGGTATTTTTATCCGGTTCTCCCCAGGCAAGTCGTTCTATAGGGAGGTCAATGAGATGTTTTGGTCGCAGAACCGGAACAACGTCAGGTTCAATTGCATCGCCTGGAGCCCATTCGGTTATATCCATGGAAATTCCGACCTGCTGCCCACACCATCGGAGAACTGCCGGGTCTGCGACAACAACGGTTGGAAAACCGGCAAGGGAGTACGATCGCAAAGCAAAAAACTTTAAAATTATTTCTGGACCAATGCCCACCGGGCAGCCCATTGTGATGGCAAGAGGCTTCATATCTGTTCGGGGCCCTGCATTTCCTTTTCACCGCGCGAATGTTTTATCAACAGAAACGGAAATCAAATGCATTGCGAACTATTTCAACTTCAACATCCTCACCTGGTCGCACAGCTACCACATCAAAACGTGAAGGTTGTTCAGTCCCCCCGTGCGTCATGAGATAATGCAGGGCAACGCGGGAAATGTTCAGGCGCTTACTCTCGGTCAATGCATCAAAGGGTGATCCGAATTTTATCTGGGTACGGGTTTTAACTTCTATGAAAACAAGCGTTTTACCGTCTCTGGCAATCAGGTCGATTTCACCATATTTCGTCCGATAGTTGGCCGTTATTATTTCATAGCCATTTTTTTCCAGATACGAACGGGCGATTTCCTCTCCCTTCTTTCCAATGTTCTGCCTCTGCCTGCTCATTGCAGTCTCTATTCCTCAGCTACCCAACAATTCCTTCACTCCCCCGAAAGTTTTTCTATGAATTTCACAGGGGCCGAACCGCAGCAGAAGTTCTCTATGCTCTTTTGTCGGATATCCCTTGTGCTTTCGAAAATTATAGCTGGGATAGACGGCATGATAATCCAACATGATTTTGTCTCTGGTTACCTTGGCTATGATAGAGGCGGCGGCAATGGAAGCACTCTTTGACTCACCTTTGACTAGCGCTTGCTGATTCATAGTGAGGGGAACGGTAAATTTACCGTCTACGAGGAGAAAATCCGGCATTTCAGGCAAATTTAAAACAGCTCTTTTCATGGCAAGCAAAGAAGCCTGAAGAATATTTATTTCATCAATTTCGGCAGGAGATGCAACCCCAACACCAATAGGAATATTCATTCCGGTCAGGGTTGCATACAGTCGTTCCCGTTGCCGCTCCGTCAGCTTTTTTGAATCCTGAAAGAGATGATAGCGGCAGTCAGCCGGCAAAATAACTGATGCAGCGACAACAGGCCCGGCAAGAGGACCTCTTCCCGCTTCATCCACACCGGCGACAAGACGGGCACCTCTCCCAATCAACTGACGTTCAAGGGAAAAAGTGTCCATCCCGGCGGGAAGGTATTCTTGACTCAAATAATGCCCTTCTCCCTGATTCTGGCAGCCTTGCCGCGCAGTTTGCGGAGATAGTACAGCTTGGAGCGGCGAACACGTCCCTGTGAATTGAGTTCGATTTTTTCAATACGGGGAGAATGAAGAGGGAATGTCTTTTCCACGCCCACACCATGTGAAATCTTGCGCACGGTAAAATTTGCGCCCATGGTTCCACGTTTTCGGCCGATAACAACACCTTTGAAAACCTGAATCCTCTCTTTCGCACCCTCAACGATACGAACATGAACGCTGACAGTATCCCCGGTCTGGAATTTGGGGATATCATACCGCATATTTTCTTTTTCAATCCGTTCTAACATATTCATAATGTTCACTCTCTGTTTTCTGTTATTAAACCAGCGTATATGTACTGTCACATGTGTAAACATGCATATCTTTAGTTTTCATTCTTCCTCGCATCTGCCAAGCAGCCGATCGAGAACAACAGCGACAGCCGATCTGACTGACAAATGGCGGTAACCACCAAAACCGCTAATAGGCGGCAACATTGCATCAAGTTCCATCACAACCTCATCAGCCAAGCCCCATGCGGTCCCGAAGAGAAGCAAGACAGACCTGCCGGCAAAAATTTCGCTGCGCAGCACGCGGTAAGAAATCTTTTTTTCATGATCATGAGCACTGGTACCAATCAATAACGGCTTCTGGCCCTTAACCGCAACCCGTTTGTAAAGCCCCTGTAAATCATCGCATATTTCAACAGAGGCAAGAGCTTCCTTGCGGTCCGAGTTGTAAGTTGCTCCATGACCTTGCTGCCAGTGTCCGATAATCTCTTCAACCAGCTTCTGCTGATCCTGGTAAGGGGTAACAATATAATAAGTATCAACCCCGAAGGTCCTGCCGGCCCGGGCAATATCATGAATGTCAAGATTTGTTACCGCCGAACCGATGATTTCCCGTTTTTTATTGTAAACAGGATAATGCACCAAGGCTACATCCACATGCACCGGCCACAGGGGCTTGGGAAATTCATGTTCAGTTTCTGCGTTCCCCACTTTTCCCCAGCAGCACTCCATATTTTTTTAGAACCCTTAATTCCGCTTTATTAAAGGTCAACGAGGCCAGCAGGTCGGGACGTTTTTCGAGGGTCATTCTTACTCCGGCAGCAAACCGCCATTCGGCAATTTTTGCGTGATCGCCGGAAAGCAAAATTTCCGGCACCTCATATCCTTCAAAATCCCGGGGACGTGTATATTGTGGATACTTGATCCCCCCCCTGCTGAACGTATCAAATTCTACGGATCCTTCACAACCAAGAACACCAGGCAACAGCCTTGTCACCGAATCTATAATGATCATGGCTGCCAGTTCGCCTCCTGTGAGGATATAATCTCCTATGGAAATTTCTTCGTCGACAAAATAGCGGCGAATCCGCTCATCCACCCCCTCATAACGCCCACATATCAAGACCAGATCTTCCAGACGGGAATACTTCTTCGCCACCGCTTGATCATATTGCCGGCCCTGCGGTGAAAGTAATACGACATGTGAATGTATATGTTCATTCCTGACCTTGCGTATTGCCGCAGCCAGCGGCTCCGGTTTCATGACCATGCCTTCACCGCCACCGAAAGGCCTGTCATCGGTCATTGCATGTTTATCCGTCGTAAAGTCTCGGATATTAATCAGTTCAACTTCAATTTTACCGGCCTGCAACGCTCTACGGATAATTCCTTCTTTAAGCGGCGAGTCGAGCAGATTCGGAAAAATCGTCAGAACATGAAATCGCATCAGCCATTCATTTCCAGCAATCCTTCCGGAGGATCAACGGTTATGGTTCCGGATTCCAAATCAATTGCCCTGACAAATTCATCCACCGCAGGAATCAGATATTCCCGGCCTCGATCCGCAATGACAAGAATATCATGCGCACCCGTGGCAAGCAATTTAACGACCGTTCCCACCCGTCGACCGGAAAGAGTAAATACGGCCATCCCTTCGAGGTCATGCCAGTAAAACTCGTCTTCAGCCAACTCAGGCATTTCCTGCCGTTCCACCAAAACCTCGCTGCCCGTTAAAAGCTCGGCTGCATTACGACTATCGATACCCTCAAGCTTGACAACAGCAACCTGTTTCTGGCTGCGGCTGCTGCTTAGTTTGTATGTCTTTGCAACAGATCCATCGGGCGACCTGACAATCAACTTCACATACAATTTCAAACTATCAGGAGAGCCTGAATAAGGATAAATCTTTACCTCGCCCTTGATCCCGTGGGGTCTGCCGATTTCACCAACAGCCAAAACATCACCTTCCAGCGTTTTTTCTGCCCCGCTTTTCACCGGATGATGTCTCCCGGAAGAATTATTCAATTATTTCCAGGCGGGCTTTTCTGTTCTGCTTTGCTGCTGCCACGCTCAACAGAGCCCTGATTGCCCTCGCGGTTCTTCCCTGTTTGCCGATAACCTTGCCCAGATCTTCCTTCGCCACACGAAGTTCGACCAACACTTCTTCTTCCTGAATCGTTTCGGTTATTTGCACTGCCTGCGGTTGATCCACGAGCGATGTCGCAATAAAGTTTACCAGTTCTTTCATAAAGACTTCTGCCGAACAGACAGGAACTTACGCAGAAACAGCCATCTTCAACAGATTTCTAACGGTATCCGTTGGTTGAGCGCCCTGGTCAAGCCATGCCTGCAGTTTTTCCTGCTGAATTTTGATGGATGCTGGCTGTGTCAAGGGATCATAAGTACCAACAACTTCCAAAAACTTACCGTCACGTTTGGCCTCGGAATTAGCAACAACAATGCGATAAAAAGGTTTTTTCTTCTTGCCCTTTCTGGTGAGGCGAATCTTTACTGCCATACCCTGTTTTCCTCCTTAAACCGGCTCTGCCGGGGTTATTTATTAACTCTCACGAACTGTACTATTTCTTAACGGATCAGACCTTTTGGCAGTTTGCGCCTTTTCGGTCCACCCACAGTAACGGGAACTCCACCGATTTTCCCTTTCATTTTTTTCATCATCTTCAGCATTTCACTGTAGCTTTTGATGACCTTATTGACATCCTGCACGGTTGTGCCGCTGCCCTTGGCAATTCTCAGTCGGCGGCTGGCATTGATTATCTGATATTTCCGTCTCTCTTCCATGGTCATTGAACGAATAATCGCTTCAACCTTGGCAAGTTCCTTCTCATCAGGTTTGGGCATGTCCTTAAGCTGACGCATCCTGTTCAAGCCGGGAATCATCCCCATAATCTGTTCCAGGCTGCCCATCTTTTTGATCTGCTGAATCTGATCAAGAAAATCTTCAAGGCTGAAGGTACTTTTCTGTATTTTTTTGGCGAGTTTATCTGCCTTCTTTTTGTCAACGACCTCTTCGGCCTTCTCAATGAGGGTGAGAACATCACCCATCCCGAGAATACGAGATGCCATACGATCAGGATGAAAAATCTCAAGCGCATCGAGATCTTCACCGGTACCGATGAATTTTATCGGACGCTGGGCAACTTTAGCAATTGACAGCGCCGCACCACCTCTGGCATCACCTTCCATTTTCGTCAGGATCACACCGCTGATTGACAGATCCTTATTGAATTTGTCGGCTACGGTAACGGCATCCTGGCCGGTCATGGAATCGGCAACGAAAAGTATCTCCGCTGGATTAACTGCTTTTTTTATGTTGGCGAGTTCCGCCATCAACTGTTCATCAATGTGTACTATTTTGCGCCACGACAACCGCATTTTTACAAATGGTAACGGGATTCTGGTCAGCCTGTGAGGGGTGGACTGGAACATTGATCGATCGGCCGAGTACATGCAACTGCTCAATCGCGGCAGGTCGATAAATATCAGCTGGTACCAGATAGGGTTTTCGCCCCTGTTTTTTTAATAATTTTGCTAGTTTACCAGCAGATGTTGTTTTACCAGATCCCTGCAGTCCCACCATCATGATGATGGCCGGGGTTCTCTTGGCAAGGTCGAGCCCGGATGTTGCCCCACCTAGCAGGGTAATGAGTTCCTCATTAACGACTTTGATAACCTGCTGTCCGGGAGAGAGGCTCTCAAGGACTTCCTGACCGATTGCTTTTTCACTGACTGCAGAGATGAACTCCTTAACAACCTTGAAGTTGACATCTGCCTCAAGCAGGGCCATGCGCACTTCACGCATGGCATCTTCGATATTTTTCTCGGTCAGCTTGCCGTGCCCGCGGAGATCCTTAAAGACCTCATGTAAGCGATCCGAAAGATTTTCAAACATAATATTCTTTTCTCTCTTACAAAGCCTTCTCCAATTGCTGGGAAGGCAAATTCCTTACAGTAAACGTGGAAAAATAATTTGATATGAAAGGAATGTCAAGATTTTAAATAGGAGCAATCTTTTCACTCAGCAACCTCACCCAAACTACCCCGGGATAACAGGAGGACCATTCGACGTTATTTCTTGTATTCTTTTACAGTTGTAAAGCCTCAAGACAGCGAGCAAGAGAAGCAGAATCTTCCACTTGGAGGCAGATGCAATCATGTTCTTTTGGCAGAATCTTTTTCAGCAGGCCGGTCAATACGGTTTTTGGCCCGATTTCGATAAAGGTTGAGACTCCATGTTGACGCATTGCGAGGATAGTCTCATACCATCTAACCATGGAGGCTATCTGACGGCTCATTATGCTGCGAATAACGGCAAGATCGGTTTCTGGCTCAGCGGAGACATTGAAAAAAATTTTTCCAGCAGGAGCCCTAAACGAAATGCGCTCCATTACCTCAACAAAATCAGGAACAGCATCAGCAACCAGCGGACTGTGCCAGGCACCACTCACCGGCAAAGCAATGGCTTTTCCGCCTTTTTGCCCTGCGAGTTCCGAGGCTGCCTCCACACCGGAAACGTCACCGGAAATAACAATCTGCTGCTCTGAATTATGGTTTGCCGCAACGACAACGCCCTTATCCGAACAGCTTTGTGCAATTTCCTGCACATCAGCCAAACCGAGTTTCAGGATAGCGCTCATTGCCCCTGGATGAGCAGAGCTTTCTCTTTCCATCAATCTCCCACGCTCGGTCACAAGACGTAGGGCATCTTCTTCGCTCAGCACACCACCAGCAACCAGAGCCGAATACTCTCCCAGGCTGTGTCCTGCGTAAAATTCTGCATTGATCCCTGCAGCACGTACAGCCTGCAGACAGATCAGATTCAAGACCGTCATTGCCGGCTGCAGGTAAAGCGTCCGGGTCAACTCTTCCAAAGGACCTTCCAGACAAAGCTTTTCCAGCGGGAATCCGCTGACTTTCTCTGCCATGGCCATTAAATGATGTGCCCTATCATTCCGGGACAGGAAATCTTTACCCATCCCAACAAATTGAGACCCCTGACCCGGAAATAGAAAAGCAGTTTTAGCAGTGTCATTCTTATATGACGTCATTTTCAATCCTTTTATCCTTATTCTTCAAACACCTTTTTTTGCGAATCGAAGTCCGCCTGCATATTTTAAACTCGTTTAACGTCCACGGACAAATAAGATGCGTTCGTTGCTTTTCAGCCGTTACCATCCTTCTCCAGCAGACTTGCCAGCATAAAAAATCCCACGCCAACGACAATAGCAGAGTCTGCCACATTGAAAGCCGGCCAATGATAGCTCGACACATAAAAATCGAGAAAATCCACCACCGAACCCGCGTGAACCCTGTCTATCAAATTTCCGACAGCTCCACCGGCAACAAAAGCAAAAGCAAAAACGAACAATAGTCCCCTCCTCCTGTATTCCCTGAAGGCAAAACCGACAAAGACAAGGGCACCGATTGCAACGCCAATAAAAAAATAAGACCGCCAAGCCGGGTTGGCATCAGCCAACAGACTGAATGCCGCACCGGTATTACGCAGATAGGTGAGATTAAAAAAACCCGATATTATAACTCTGCTTTCATAGAGCATAAAATGGGACACGACAAGCCATTTGGTCAGCTGATCGGCAATGACAACCAGGCTGGCTATGAAAACCAGCAACAGGGATGATTGCGATTTTTCCGTATTTTTTGTCATTATTCCCGGGGCAGATCCATCTGGGCGATTACAGAAGAACACCTGCCGCAGATAGTCGGATATTCGTTATTTTGTCCCACTGTCTCACTGCGCATCCAGCATCGCTCGCATTT
>QKJV01000496.1 GCA_003249165.1 Desulfobulbaceae bacterium
TTCAAAAAGTTCGATATTGTTCAGGTTTACAGTTATTCTAACAGGATTTTAATTTCTGAAATTAATTCCCCTTTTGCAATAACACTAAATATTTTTAATTATCATAAAACAAATTAACTGAAATGAACATAGGATGAAAAAATAGGCCAATAATGGTCAAAAGACCGTTATCGCCGGTCAGGGCACTCTGCCACCGGAGATAAGCAAAACTGTGTTTGGTATGCGGGAATCCCTTAAGCCCATAAGGCCTGAAGGTGTCGTCTCAAGCCTTATGGATTGGTAAATTTTTATAATTTTAATTATATTTGACAAATATACGATTATCGTTTACGGTTATCATAAAATAAGGAGATATCATGGATCAAAATCAGTTAAAAGCTCTACAGCGCGAGATTCTGCTCGGATTCTGGAAGGTGCACATTCTTCACCACGCCACCGAAGGGCCGGTGGTTGGGCAATGGATGCTGACGGAATTGCGACGGCATGGTTACGAAGTGAGCCCTGGAACCCTCTATCCGATACTTCATTTCATCGCATGGAGAATCTTGGCTGGCTGCGCAGTGAAAACGAACAAGAACATGCCAGCAAATCTCGACGATTCTACTTTATCACCCCACTCGGGCAAGAAATTCTCGACTTTGTCCGAAATCGAATACGTGAGCTTGATATTGAAGTCTGCAAATTAGGATAAAACATAATTGGTTAAAAGTTGGAAAGAAAATGGAATATCCGATAATTGCAATTTGTGCTCTTTTGGCTTCATGCCTGACGCTATATTCTGGGTTCGGTCTGGGAACCCTGCTGCTCCCGGTATTTGCATTATTTTTTCCTGTGGAGATAGCGGTAGCCGCTACAGCATTTGTCCATGGGGCAAACAGCCTTCTCAAGGTTGCGGTAATAGGACGACATGCCGATAGAGAACTTGTTGTCAGGTTTGGCATCCCTGCGATTCTGGCTGCCTTCATCGGAGCCTTTACCCTTGGATATGCATCTCATTTCTCTGAAATCTTCAGGTATTCAATCGGTTCACGAACGGCAATAATTACACCGATTAAGCTTATGATGGGAATGCTGATGTTCATTTTCGCCCTTTTTGAGCTCTTGCCGAAACTGCGGGGGCTTCGATTTGAACGGAAATATCTGTCTGTCGGTGGAATATTATCAGGATTTTTTGGCGGATTTTCTGGTCATCAGGGCGCACTTCGCTCCGCCTTTCTTACCAAAGTCAATGTTTCTCCACAAGCATTCGTGGGAACAAACGCCATCATTGGTTGTATGGTTGATGTAGCGAGAATCACAAGTTATATTTTCTTATTTTTCTTGGGAGGGAAAGCGCAGGTTCTGAGCCAAGGCCAGTGGCCATTAGTTTTGGTGGGTAGTGTTTCCGCCTTTGCCGGTGTTTTGCTGGGCAAGCAATTTCTGCACAAACTGACGATGCATACCATTCAAGCGATAACAGGGATGATGCTCATGGGCATCTCAATACTGCTGCTTTCAGGGTTATTGTAAATTGTGTTTTCACAACTAACTGCTCTCAGAACTGATAGTTTAATCCGGTTTGCTGTTGAAGAGAATTTTCTGAAATTGATGCGGCACTCAACCAATACGGCACCAGGGATCAATTAAACTCAATGCATAGGTGACGATCCCGGGAAGCAGATCTTTGGCATGCGATGGGGTTCAAAGGTCACGCACAGCCAGGTACAAGGAAAATGTTTCTGCCTTGAGATTACGCGCCCGTTTTTTCAGTTCTGTAAACACCGTCATTCCCATTGGACATTCAATAAAAAAAGTGCGCCCCCAGTCCCCTTGATTAAGGTGACCATATACACCTATTAATTAAGTCATTTTCCTGCTGACATCAGACCTTTCCTGACCTGTCCGAAGAAATACGGGCCTTGCATGATACGGTAGCAGGCTGTCCGTAATAAATTTGATACAGTACTGACTGGAGGAAGCAACGGCCCTCATACCGGAGACGGAGCAGGCTCCGAACAAGAGCGATGTAGCTGTACCCAAAAATGAAAAAATGCCGCAAGATCCGTCTTCTACCGAATCATCCCGACGGGAAACTGCGGATAAGACGGCCGCATCCTGGAAGGCTCAGATCGATATTTGTAGTGAGAACGGGGCTGGAAGCATCGCGACCCATTGGCCAACGGCGGTATTTTTCCTGTTCTATAAGCTCTGCAAGACACCGATAAGCACCTTCTCAGGAATCTTTTGCAGCACCACACATCCGCCTGCTCTATGCGTCAGCCATCCCGAAATTAGCTCGCTCTTTCGCCTTGGCTTCAGTATCAGAACGGCTTGATTATTCTCTGTAATGTACTTAAATAATATTTCAGGTGTAAAATCACTTGACTCTCACAATCATTCACGCAAAGCGAGGGAGATTTAATGAACGCGATTACCCGGAGGCAATTCCTGCAATATTCCGGCGTCGGTAGTGCCTTGATTCTTTCAGGCACCTGGCCCTTTTCTTCCCCGGTCAATGCCTCGGCCCAAAAGGCGACGGAAATAAATTTGACTGCTGCCGTCACCCCCACCAACCTTGGTGAGGGCAAGGCTTTTGATGCCTGGACCTATAACAGCCAGACTCCTGGTCCGGAAATCCGGATCACTGAGGGGGACCTGTTACGGGTGACCCTGCACAACAATCTGCCCGAGGCAACAACCATCCACTGGCATGGCCTGCCGGTACCCAACAATATGGACGGGGTGCCGGGCATTACCCAGCAGCCGGTCAACCCTGGAGAAACATTCACTTATGAATTCATCGCCCGGCCGGCAGGCTCCTATATGTATCATTCCCATGTCGGTTACCAG
>QKJV01000446.1 GCA_003249165.1 Desulfobulbaceae bacterium
TGAATCAAACCAGACATCAAGAATATCAGATTCCTTGACGAAATCTTTTCCACCACACTGGCTGCAGGTGCATTGCGCACCGATAAAATCCCGAAGATCATGAGAAAACCAGGCATCAGCCCCTTCTTTCAGGAAAAATTGTTCTATTTTGCTGTTTATTTCTTCATCATTGATAATATGCCCGCAACGACTGCACATAATGGCCGTTATCGGCACCCCCCAGGCACGCTGCCTGGAAAGACACCAGTCCGGCCGTCCTTCCACCATGCCGTAAATCCTCTCCATGCCCCAGGATGGCGTCCATTTGACCTCTTTAATTGCCGCCAGGGCTTTTGCCCGCAGGTCATTGTTTTCCATGCCGATGAACCATTGTTCCGTAGCCCGGAAAATTACCGGTTTTTTGCATCGCCAACAATGAGGATAACTGTGTGAAAGCTTTCCCTGTGCAAGCAGAAAACCTCCTGCACGAAGATCCTCGCAGATGCGGGGATTTGCCTCATTTATATTCATCCCTGCGTAGGGACCCGCATCATCTGTGAATGTCCCATAATTGTCGAGTGGAGAGAGAATCGGGAGACCGTAGCGAAGACCGGTAAGATAGTCCTCACGCCCATGGCCGGGAGCGGTATGGACGCAGCCTGTACCGGTTTCCAATGTGACATAATCGGCAAGAACGATGATGGATTCCCTCTCAAGAAAGGGATGTTTACATTTTTTCCCTTCCAGGGAACCGGCGGAAAAAACTGCCAGAATAGAATAATCGGTAATGCCGCAAGCATTACAGGCCTTCTCCACAAGGCCTTCGGCCATGATCAGCACCTCATCGCCAATCGCAAGAGCAGCATAAGAGAAGTCAGGATGGAGCGCCACTGCAAGATTAGCTGGCAAAGTCCAGGGAGTAGTTGTCCAGATAACGACAAAAACCTTCTTCCCGGCAAGAGCGGGAACCACGCCGCCAAGGTCCTCGTCCAATGGAAATTTCACATAGATTGAAGGTGAACTATGATCTTCATATTCCACCTCTGCCTCTGCAAGCGCCGTAACACATGAGTTGCACCAGTAAACAGGTTTCTTACTCCGAGTAACCGAACCATTGGCAAGAAAGCGGTTGAACTCCCGGGCAATAGCTGTCTCATAAGCATAATTGATTGTAAGATAAGGGTTGTCCCAATCACCCAACACTCCAAGACGCCTAAAGTCAGCTTTCTGTTTTTCAATCCACTTCTGAGCATATTTACGGCATGCTCCGCGGAAGGCGAGTTTGTCGATTTCCTTTTTTTTGCCTCCCAGTTCCTTATCAACATTATGCTCAATGGGCAGACCGTGGCAGTCCCAGCCGGGAATGTACGGACAGTGAAACCCAGCCATACGTTTCGATTTCAGGATAATATCCTTCAAAACCTTATTAAAAGCGGTCCCAAGATGGATAAAGCCATTGGCATAGGGAGGTCCGTCATGGAGCAGATAGAGTGGTCTGCCCTCCGTAGTCTGCTGTACCTTGTTATAAAGATCTTCTTTTTCCCAGATTTTAAGAAGCTCGGGTTCCTTCTGTGAGAGGTTGGCCTTCATTTTGAAATTCGTCTGGGGCAGGTTCAGCGTCGCCCGATAATCCATGATCATGTCTCCGTGAAAAATTTAAATATGTATAGGTGAATAATGGTACAAGAAAGAGTGCACCCATCAGGATAGGTCACGCAATAAACCTGATAGAATACCAATTCAGCAACAAGTTGCAAGCCTTTAATTGCTATCATCCATCAGATTATACCCATACCGCTCAGCTTTCCTTCGGCAAGTGGGAGTAAAAATTTTCCCCCGGCGAACTCGACGCCAAAATCATATAATCAGCTTAGAACTAAAGATATCATTTTATGCTTTTATCTGATCTGTACGACAAAAATAAAAAAACCGCGATTTCCTGCGCAAACAGGAATCGCGGTTTTTTTTACTCAAAATCTTTTCCGGCTGCTAAACAATGAGCAATCGGGTCATTTCTATCCTCTATCGTTACCGTTTCATGCCAATTACATCAGTAATCATTTCATCAGTCGTAGTAACAATTTTCGTATTCGCCTGAAACCCTCTTTGTACCGTGATCAGATTGACAAACTCTGTACCTATATCAACATTGGACATTTCCAGGGAGTTCGGAGAAATCGTCCCTAAGCCATTGCTGCCCGGAGCACTGGTCACAGGTGCTCCAGAGTCGGTGGTTTCGCTAAAAATATTGCCCCCCTTTTTGAAGAGACCTTCCAGGCTGGCAAAGTTTGCCAATGCCACCTGCGCTTTTTTCAATACCTGTCCATTGGAATAACTGCCGGTTATAATACCATCAGTATCGACAGCGACGGCCTGCAAAAAACCTGAAGCATACCCGTTCTGATCCTGAAAAATGGTGGTTGAGCTGTTTGCATACTGCGTTGTGGCAAGGGCTTCAGGTGAGAAATCGGCACTGATGAAACCACCCTCAACACTACCATCTTCGCCACTAACATCAGCCTCAAGAGTCTGGAACGGAGTAGTACCATCTATGCCCCACGGTTCCGCGCTTCCTCCAGTGGCCACAGAACTGATCGCAAGCTGACTGTGATAGCCCGTCGAGGCGGCCTCATCCGCAACCCGGTCGGTCAAAACCAATCTGCCGGCTGCATCAATCGAAGCATCAGCGTCAAAAACCTCTTCCAGCCAATCGAGCAATTCCTGTACCGTACCGGTATTGGTTGAATCTATTGCCGTATTGACGGTAAATGTCCCGGTAACTGTATTGCCATCACCGTCAAATCCATCAAATGTTAAAGTATCCCCATTTGCCATGCTGTTACCATTCACGTCAAATACTTGCTCCCATGGCGTATTTGCCGTAATGGGGGGTACATCACCAGCGACCCCTAACCCCTGCCCGGGGGAATAAATTTTACGTTTTGACGAGGTAACATTAATAATGGTATCGCCATTCACTCCTGTTGCACCAAAAGGATTTCCCTCTGTACTCGATGGAACACCGCCATTAATCTCAACTTTCGTGACGTAAAGAGCGCTACTGCCAGCAGTTCGGTCCGTCATCTTTAAACGCCCCATGGCGTCAATAGTTGCGGTGCAATCAAAAGCCTCACTTACATCCTTCAAAAAAGCCTGGACCTTCTCATCCAAGTTTACAGTATAGGTGCAACTGGTGGGTGAGCCGTCATGCTTGAAACCGGTGACCGTGAGGGTATCACCTTGTTTTAACTGCAAACCGTTCACATCCCAGACATCTTTCCAATAGGTTTCACTGGTGATATAGTCAGCCCCGTTCTGATTGCTGTCAACTGCTCCGAGTTCGCTCACCAATACCTGCCTGGTTCCAGTAGTCAGACCAGAATACTGGGCACCAAAATTCACTTCAATTTTCTGATTTTCATCAGCACCGGTAAAGTTCGTTTCAAAACTATAGTAACTATCAGTACTGTTCAGGACAATCCTGTTATCGGAAAGTGCCGGATCAACCTTGCCATCTGGTGGAATATTATAGGCGGACATTTCCTTAACATTCCCGGACGTATCGAACTGTATTGTGCCATATAGCAGAGCGCCAGCTCCTTTGTTCTGCTGATAGTTATAGGTTGTATTGGGAGCGTAAATTGCTTGCTCGCGAGAATCAAGAGCGCGCAGATCCTCGGATGGATCACAGGTTATCAGATATTCCCATTCATTGTCATTGGTGGTTCTATCAAAATAAATGGTAATATCATGACTTGCCCCCTTTGAATCGTAAATCTTCAAGGCCGTAGTGTAATCATACTGCTGCGCATCTATCGGGTCGGTGGGTTTTGCGGCTGCGGCATTGGTACCATCCCAAGAGTCATACAGACGCACCTGATTGATCTCATTGTCCTCGCGCGAGTCAAGGTTGGCGATAACTTCAAGCATTTCAGTTCCCACAGGAGGTGTGGTCTTATCAATTTGCATATCGCCTATGGTACCGGCCCGTTCACCCGTAGTTTTATCGATCATCCAGCCCTGAACAAAATAGCCCATAGGTGTGACCAGATAACCTTCCTGGTCGAAGCGAAATTCCCCGGCACGGGTGTACATATCCGCCTCGGCGTTTTCAGCGGCACGAAGCATAAAAAAACCCTGTCCGCCGATTGCCATGTCAGTGGCGATTGATGAACTCTGGAAAGATCCCTGCGCAAAAAGTCCATCAACTGTGCTCAGCGTGACACCACGGCCGACCTGGGACGAACCGGATGCTGTTGAAACCGACTGCGACAGAACATCCTGAAAAACAGTGCGGCTCGATTTGAATGCCAGAGTGTTGACGTTCGCTACGTTATCACCAAGTACCGACATGGCCGTACCCATCGTATTAATGCCACTGATGCTTGAATAGAGTGAACTTGCAATTCCCATTACTTTCCTCCTTCGATATTAACACCCTGAACAGGGCAGCATAAAACTTCTTTGCGTTTCCGTTTATCCGCTGGCATGATTTTGCCGTATTGAACCGTGTAGAGTTAACTTTTCATATTCTTCAGTTTGTCAGCTACTCATTTTGTTTTTTTGCTGAAAAGGTCACCTTCACAAAACACCGACAACAGAACCGACATCCACACCAACATAATTATCCAGTACGAGTTGGGCCGTGCCGCTGTCAAAACTGATTCCCGTCACCTTGCCGCTGGAACGATATTCAACCCCTATCTGCTCTCCCGAAGCGTTATAGGCCTTGACATCGAAAGAATAGGCACCGTCATCAACCGTCTCACCCAGCGAATCCTTTCCATTCCATTCCAGCGGATAGGAACCTGCAGAAAGTGAGCCGGCATCGAGCATATCGACCAGACTGCCGCTGGCATCGTAAATTTCAACCACGCAGGTATCTGCTGCTTCAGAGAGAACAAACTCACCTTTCCCGGCTGCCCCATCATTCACTGCGAGAATGTTGCTGACGGCTTGAACATCATTATCCAGCAGAGTCAATAACTGCAGGTTGTTCTGTGATGTCTGGTATTCAAGCAATTTTTCCATATCATCCGACATTTTCAGTGTTGCCTGCATATTGCTGAACTGAGAAAGCTGGGAGGCCATCTCATAGGTATCCATCGGTTTCATCGGGTCCTGATACTGCAACTGGGTGATCAGCAAATTCATGAAATCATACTGATCAAGCTCCTGCTTGCCTACCGTTGGATAAAGAGTCTCTCCTTCATACTGAGGAAGAGCATTGTTAACACTTGAAACACTCATATTCTTTTCCTTTTAAAGTGTCTATCAGACTACGAGATTGATCCCATTCTGGCGTCCCACAATCCGGGTTGACTCAGTTTGCAGATACAATGCATTTACAGCAAGATCTTCCCTATTCTCCCCTGTCGCTTTAACCATCTGACGTGCCATCTCAAATTCCTGCCAGGCATTACCTGTGCTCTGCTGCCCGACAGATACTGAGCACTCTCCGAGGTTAAATCCCCTCTGATTCATACTGTCCTTAAAATCTTCCATGTTGCTCTCCAGCATTTCTTTAACGCGCGAGTTTTCCATATTAAAGGCAACGGACACATGCTCATCCCGCACAGTCAGGCTTACCCTCACCTCACCCATATCCTGAGGGAAAAGACGCAAGACAAGATGGTGCTCCTGATTTTTCAACCCCCTGACCACACCATCTGACAGCTGCTGAACAACGTCTTGCTGAAAACGATTTGTATTGGCCGATGTCAGGGTATTCTTTGCCACGTTTGACATGGAAGCCATCTCCTGTTGGCTCGATCTGCCACCATATGCAGTCGACATCGACCCGGCTGATGTTCTTGCCGAAATGCCATCTGTTTCATCGAGCGTCTGGTCGGTTGCCATTCCATCGGAAAATTCTGGCCTATCTTCCTGTTCAGCTGATTCTCCGAAGCTTTTTCCGTAATCGTCTGTTAATTCGGTATAATCTCTCCCAAAAGGCTGCTCATCGATTCCCTGTTCAGTATCAAACAGCTCGGATGAGGTCTGCTGGGCATTTTTTGGGGCTGTTTGTGCTTTCACCTGAACCTGTGCCAAATCAACAAGCTCCTGCAAGTTACGGAATACTTCCTCAACAGTCTTTTCAACTACAGGTGTCCAGCCAACCCCCTGCGTTTCAAAATCCGCTTGAGAAACAACTTTCTGCAGATTCTGCAGAAAAGATTGCAGGTCAACCTCAGGTCTGCTGCTTCTGACCGCACTTACCGTTTCATTCAAAATGGATTCAAGTCTGGCAACAGTCAGCCTTACAGGGTCACCCGCACTTTCCTGACCCAATATCTGATTCAAAAAACGTTCGGGCAGAAGCTGATTCTGAACTTCCAATGTCAATCCTGCCTCTGCAAGAATGCCCTGCAACTGTTCCGCCTCTATGTCAGTCAAATCCACGGGAAATGTGGCATTTTCATTCACCGTGCTTGCAAGTTCTTTAATGAAGATATCAAGATCAATTTTTCCGTCTTCTGAAACGGCCTTTTCGAAAATTTGACTAACTGTTTCTTCCGGCACGCCCATTTTCTGCAGCAACGACTCCAACATCGGCATTTGTGCCTCACTAACTGTCACGGCAGCCGCTTTTTGCATCTCTTCGAAATGTTCTGTCAATGACTGGAAAAAATTCCCAAGCTCTATTTGGTTGTTTTCTTTTCCCAGTTGCTGCATAAACTGGGAAAATTCTACCTCATCCATACCAGCATTGACGGCAAGTTGCTGCAGCACTTCCACATCAGGTGATGTTACTTTCCACTGCCCCGGGACTCCGACATACTGTTCAGCGACCTCTTTCAACTCAATGATAAACTGACTCAAAACGTCAGCCGCACTATTGAGTTCGACATTTTCATCATTAGCTTCATTTTTCCCAGCGGTGACTCCGCCAGCATTGCTTTCCGATTCAACAACCTGTGTGCCACTAGTGGTGTCAGTCGTATCTTCTGACTGCGTAAGTTCATTTTTTGAGTTGTTTTGAGTACTTGTTTTATTTTCACTCTCCTTAGCAGGATTGACACCAAGCTTGTCGCTACTCGCTCCATATTTTTTATCAAGGTGGCGGTCAAGATATTTGGCGAATGATCCGACACCCTCCACGCTCCCCCCTGCCGTTTTCAGGGAAATATCCTTACCGGGAACAGGTAATACAGGTTTCATCAAAATGGACATCCAGCAGCCTCCCCTTTTGCGTTTTTCTTGCCAAAGCTAAAAGCAACAAGAGTGCCACCAGCATCTTTTGTCATTTATTCAGAAAAAAAATTCTAAAAACATCTATTATTTCTTATTGTTAGGATACTGATAATACTAAGGAGGAACACATGATGATTAGAAACATTAGGAGCGTTCCCTCAGGAATTGTCACGAACTAGGAAAGAATTTCCCCTGACAAATAGAAGGGATGATGGAGGAATTAATAGAGGAAATAAAATACTGCTTGCCGAGATGAATAATCGACTGGTGGTTTAGCAGTCAAACCGGTTGAAGATCCGATGACTCAAATCAGGTTCTAGCCTCTCGGAAAAAACACAATATGAATTCCGTGAATTATGGGAGGGAATACTTCCCGCGTTATCACTTTTTTAGAGGACAGGACTATTCAAAACGACCGAGAAGGCGGCTGACATTGACCGCTTTTTCACTGTCCAGCTTTGGAATAATCTGCGCAACTTGTTCTGCCTTCATAGCCCTGAGGATTTCTGCCACGTTTTCATCCGACATTTTATTAAATAGTGGCCCAAGCTTCGAAGCGCTCATAGCGCTGTATACTTTAATGAGGTTTTTGAAGCTTGCGTCCTGTTCCTGCCTTATTGCTGCAAGCTTCTCTGTGACATCTTTCTGAAGGGTGGCAATCTGCCCAAGCTTGCCGTCTATTTCTTTTTTCAATTCAGCAAGAGCCTTCTCCCGTTGCTCAATCTCTTTCTCGCGGGCAACAATTGCCTCTTCCCGCTTTTGCAGGGAAAGGGTTTTATCTATTTCTTCCGAGCTTATGCTTACAGGTTGTGCATTGGCATGTCGCATATCATTTGGAGACATCGATAGGAGCAAAAAAAATAGAGCCAAGAGCAATCTTCTAAACACTGCTGTTTTCATTATGGCGCTATTCCTCGACCATGACGGAGCAAGGCCTGTTCATCACTTTCGTTCTGCTCCTTGCGGCGGGCTTCAATCTGGTACTTTCTGTACTCCCTTTCTCGCAACGAATCGAGAGTCTTTCTTTTTTTCATTGCCTCGGCAAGTTCAGCACGGGCTCTATCAACGATCTGCTGCTGGGCAGCTATGGTATTGCGAAGCATACGCAGTTGCAGTTCCTGGACACGCATCGCCTCCATATAATAAAGAAATAAATTGCCATGTATGGGTTTCTTTTTTCTTTCTTCCATGTCTTCGCTGAGCTGTTGTCGTTTCTGCAGCAAATCGACATGACGAAGTTGATGATTCTGCAGCATCATCTGTTCTTTAGCAAGCTTTTGCTGGACCTTTTCTTCAGTATTTTTCCTGATAGTCAGGACAGCTTCTAATTTAAACTGAAATGCCACGTATTTCCCCTCATTCCCCTGTCTATAATTCCACAGCTCCTCTCATAACCGGGATAGCCGTTATTATCTGAGGAGTGCCAGAAGCTGCTGGCGACTTTCGTCAAACGGACATTTTTCCTCGACATCCTGCCGCAGATATTTCGTCAAACGGTCAATCATGCTGATTGCTTTATCTATCTTCTGATTAGTCCCTGTTGCATAGGCTCCTATATTAATCAGATCTTCCGAACGCCGATAGACAGCCATGGTTTCCAAAAATCTATGTGCCGCTTTCACTTGGTCTTTGCTGACAACATCACTCATACAACGGCTGACGCTGCCCATGATATCTATGGCCGGATAATGGCCGCGACCCGCCAGTTCCCGGCTAAGGACAATATGTCCGTCGACAATAGAACGAACGGCGTCAGCGATAGGCTCATTCATATCATCACCTTCGACAAGCACTGTATAAATCCCCGTGATGCTTCCTTTACCTTCGCAGGTGCCTGACCGTTCAAGAAGTTTGGGCAACTGGGCAAAAACTGACGGGGTATAGCCACGGCTGGTAGGAGGTTCCCCGATTGCCAAGCCGACTTCACGACTCGACATGGCAAAACGGGTAACAGAATCCATCATCATGATCACGTCCCTGCCGCTGTCTCGAAAAAATTCAGAAATAGCCATAGCCAGATATGCCCCTCGCATTCTGACCAAAGGCGGCTGATCCGAGGTGGCGACAACAACAACTGAACGCGCGAGCCCGGCAGGGCCAAGATCCCTTTCAATAAAATCCTTCAGCTCACGGCCTCGTTCCCCAATCAGGGCAATAACGCTTACGTCAGCAGCAGTATGTTTGGCAATCATGCCCAACAGGGTACTTTTGCCAACCCCCGAACCAGCCAAAATACCGATCCGTTGTCCTTTTCCCAAGGTTAACAGGCCGTTTATGCTTCTGACCCCGACATCGACCACTTCCTTTATACGCACCCTTTGCATGGGATTCAGAGGTTCGGCATATAGTGGATAATCTATTCCTTCTTCCAGCGGCCCCTTACCATCCATTGGATTGCCGAGACCATCAATCACCCGCCCAAGAAGCGATTGAGCCACGCAGACTCGAGCCTGCCCTCCAACAAGCCGCAACGGGCTTCCTGGCTCAACTCCTCGCATCTCGCCGAGTGGCATCAGCAACAGTGACCCTTCCTTGAAGCCAACCACTTCAGCAGGAATTTTCCCCTTTCCCTTGAAAACATCAACTTCGCAAATACTCCCTACAGGGATTCCAGGCCCTCTGCTTTCTATCACCATACCGATCACCTGATTAACCCTGCCTTTAACGGCAATCAGCGGATGGTCAGCGGCAATCTGAATACAGGATGAGAAATCCATTTACTCTTTTCCATCTGCGGCAAAAGCTTCCAGAAAGGCCCGGTCAACTATTTCAAAGAGCTTTTCCTTACAATTCTCAAGTGAAGCATCGATCTCTCCAAAATCTGTCTTGAGCAAACATCCTCCACGGGAAATCGCCGGGTCCTCGATCAATTCAATGCGTTGCGCTCCTTGCAGCAGAGCGGGATCTTCGATGCTCATTTTTTTGATATGCTCATAGTCATCACCATGAAGGTGGACCCTTACTCTGGAATCCTCCACCACATACTTCATGGACTTCTGTAGACAACTCTCAATCACCAAAGGATTCAGCGAGATCTCATGTCCTGCCAGCCGCTCAACCATTGTCTTGACAAGAATCAACAACTCTTTTTCATACTGCCGGAAAACAAGTGCTCTCTGGTCTGCCAAAGAAGCTATTAAAAAGGCTGTTTCCTTGATTTTACCATCAAAAATTTCTTTAGCAGTTTTTAGTCCTTCTTCTTCACCCTTGGTATAACCTTTTTGGTATGCCTGTTCTTCTATGCGTTTTTTTTCCGCTTTTGCCTGAACTAACATCTCTTGGGTTTCACGTCGCATAGCTTCCCGTTCTTCTCGAAACGGCAATAGTGGATCGACAGGCCCATTTTCAGACACATATTGATCTGGCTCCATCAGTCTCTCGAAAGAGATGAAATCGGAATCCTTATCTCTTTTAATCCTGTCTTTAAAATCGAAAATTTTAGACAAACTCATCCTCTCCGCCACCACTACCCATGAGCTGAATCTTGCCTTCCTGTTCAAGCCTTTTGGCAATCTTGATAACAGCCTGCTGAGCCGCCTCTACATCCTTCACCCTGGTCGGCCCCATAATCTCCATATCTTCCTTAAGCATTTCCACGGCTCTGGTCGACATATTCTTAAAAATCTTTTGTTTGAGTTCTTCAGATGCTGTTTTCAAGGCAAGCTTCAAATCATCCGTTGAAACCTCTTTGAGAATGGCCATAATACCTCTGTCATCAAGACCGAGCAGATCCTCAAAAATGAACATGAGCCGACGGATATCTTCCGCAAGACTTTCCCGTTGCTCTTCAATCCCTTCAAGAACCTGCGTTTCCAAAGCCCGATCGGCATTATTAAGAATCTCCGCCACAGTCGCTACGCCGCCTAAGCGCTGTCCCTCCAATCCTTCGACAGAAAGGAGCTCTTCCTGCAGAACCCTGTCAACGTCAACCAGAATTTCAGGGCTGACTTTATCAAGTTCAGCCATACGCATGACAACCTCAATCTGCGTTTCTTCTTTGAGCTCGGCAAGAATCTGGGCTGCCTGACTGTGCTCTAAGACGGCTAGAACCAAAGCGACTGTCTGAGGATGTTCATTGCGCAGGAAATTGACAAGAATTTTCGGTTCCAGTTTGCGTGCTTTCTGAAAAAGTGTCAACCGCCAGTCTGAACGTATTTCATCAAGAATCTCATTTGCTTTATCGCTGTTTAGCGCCCGTTTGAGAGCGGTTTCCAGCATATCATCTCCGGAAAGATAAATTTCCTCTCCACCAGAGTCAGTTTTGAACTCGCTCAGTAAAGCGGCGATATCCTCTTTGTCAACCTTGTCCATCTTGGACATCTGCCGTCCTACGATTTTGATTTCATCTTCAGAAAGGCGCTTGAAAACTTCTGTGGTGAAATCTTCTCCCAGAGTTAGAAGAAAAATTGCTGCTTTTTCAGCGCCAGTCAGGTTATCACTGCTGGGGACATCTTTCTTCCTGGGCATGTTACATTCCCTCCCTCAGCCAGCGTCTTACGAGGTCTGCGGCACGTTCAGGGTCGCTTTGCGCAAGTTTGTACATCCTTTCGCGATCAGTCAAAGGAATAGGTTTCAGTGACAGATCGTCCTGCTCTTCCCCTGATAGTTCCTCAACCGATGGCTGAGAGGCAAACTCAGCCTGGCGCTGCGCTTCAAGCTGTTGTTGAGTCAACAGCTTCATGAACGGACGCACCACGAACATAATCAAGGCAATAGCAATAACAAGCAGAACTAGCGGTATGGCAAGATGTTCCGTGAGGCTACGCCATTTTTCCAGCGGATCAGGCTCCGGTTCTACAACGGATGAAAGATAGAATGGCATGGCAACAACATCAACCTTATCGCCCCGTTCCGGATCAAAACCGATTGCATTCCTGGTCATTTTAGCGAAATGATCAAGCTCTTCGGCACTTCGCGGCTTATAAACTAAAGTCTTTTTACCGTCTTTATCCCGCGACTCGTTGTAGGTCCCATCTACCATAACGGCTACTGAAAGCCTTTTTATCGTTCCGATTGATTCCTGTACGTGTTTAGTTTTTTTAGAGATTTCGTAATTTCTGGTAATATTTTTCCGGTGGGCTCCTTCGGTTTTACCCTCAGCCCCACCTGTTTCGGTAAATGTGGCAAGTTCACCTTTTACGCCAGGAATTCCACCGGCATCCCTCTGTCCTTCCTGCAGCTCCAACAAAAATTGCTCGCTACGGGTAACCTGACCGTCCGGATCATAATTTTCTTCAGTCACATCCACCCGGTCAAAATCCATATCAACAGTCACCCGCGCCAAAGCTTTATTAATGCCGACAACTTCCTCAAGCAAAGTTTCGACTTTTTTGCGCAGAGCATTTTCTATTTTGAGCTGGTACTCGAGCTGGGTGGCGGAAAGCATTGACATGTCATCGCTTTCTTTACGAAACAATAGATGTCCGAATGTATCGACTACAGTAATATTTTCCGCGGTCAATCCGGGAACGGCACTTGCCGTAAGATGGACAATTGCCATAATCTGTTCTTTGGATAATTTTTCCTGTCCCGCCATGGTGAGGCTGACCGAGGCACTGGGAGGTTTGCTATCTTCAACAAAAACGGATTCCTTGGGAGTAGCGATATGTACCCGAGCGTCTTGCACCTGTTTAAACTGCCGGATGGTGCGGGCGAGCTCGCCTTGCACAGCGCGCTGGTAATTTAATTTCTGCACAAAATCCGTTGTGCCAAGGCTCGTCTGGTCAAAAATCTCGAATCCAACTCCGCCACCGCGCGGCAAACCTTCTGCGGCCAAGTTCAAACGGGTTTCATACACTCTGTCAGCCGGGACAAGAACGGCACGGCCACTCTCGGCGAGCTGATACTCAATGCGCTGCTCCTTGAGTTTTGCAACGACATTTGCTGCGTCTTCAGGTGACAGTCCACTGTAAAGGACGTCGTACTCTGTCTTGCTGCCCATTGTAGAAAGGACAATAAGTCCCCCAAGAACAGCGGCGATAAGCACACCAGCGATAATTTTCTGAGTTAACGAGAAATTCTTTATTATCGATACCGCCTGGTTGAATATCTCTTTTACTGATGCCATACTATTTATCCCGTTGATCTGAAAAGCCGGATTGGTAGTGTTTACTGTTCAATAAGACAAAAGTCGCAAAAGACGATCAAGATTTTAGAGCTGGATCCGCATCATTTCCTGGTAAGCCGAAATAGCCTTTTGCTGTACAGATGTCATCATTCTGAAAGAAATGCTGGCTTTTTCAACGGCAATCATTGTTTCGTGAATATTGCCATGTTCCCCTGCAATAAGTCCGCGGCTTAGTTCATCTGCTTCCTGTTGCATTGCATTGACACTTTCAATCGACTTCTGTAACACATCTCCGAAGCCTGCCACTGGAGAGTGTTGTTTTGTTGACACCTGCGTATGGGATGAAACGTCCGTCAGCCCCGCCTGTTGTAAAGGTAACAGTTCCATAGTGTTCTCCAAGGTATCCTATACCTGTTGCGTCATCATCTATTGATTATCTTCTTGAGATATCAAGAGCCTTCAGAGCCATACTTTTCACGGACTCGATTGCCGCCACATTCGCCTCATAACCCCGGCGGGCACTGACTAAATCAACCATCTGTTCTGCTTCATCCACATTCGGAAACAGAACCACGCCATTTTCATCCGCATCTGGATGGGAAGGATCATAAACCGTTTTGAACTCCTTATTATCCTCAATCACTTCAGTGACCTCGACCGTTCGCAGTTTATCATCGGCTGAGTTAAGCAAATCACGGAATGACTGCAAAGGTTTTGCCTGAAATACCACCGATTTGGCCCTATAGGGGCCACCCTCGATGGTCCTTGTCGTATTGGCATTCGCCAGATTCATTGCCGTAACGTTCAGTCGGGCTCTTTCGGCTTTCAGACCTGAACCGCTGATCTTAAAAGCTGTAAGGATATCCATGTTTATTTACCTCCCTCATCAATGGCATACTTGATCCCGTCTATCTTCTTGCCTATCAGTCTGGTACCAATCTCATACATCATTTGGTTTTCCGTTAATTTCACCATTTCCTCATCAAGATCCACGGGCCTCTTTTCTTTGGAAAACTCCAGACTTTCCGTTATAGCAACCGGATCAAGCTCGATATGCTTCTCGTTGGTGCAACTGAGCACCCCCTGATTATATTGTGCTGCCTGCATAGCCTTTTCAAAAGAGAAATCCTGGACAGTGTACCCAGGAGTCTCCATATTGGCTATGTTTGACTGAATAAGCCCCTGCCTCTCATGGCGCAGATTCAAAGCCGTTTGCATATAGTTCATGCTACCGAACAGTTTATTGATAGGCATAAATTTCTCCTCTCTTATAAAGAAATCCTCTGGCTGCCTGTAATATGCAAATTATACGCCAGAAAGCAGATGATTGTCTTCAGGACACATATCGTTAACGAGGGAAAAGCAAAAAAGGATAAAAAATCAGTCAATCAGACCCTGAGAGCGGTATTCGTGAAGTTTGTTACGCAAAGTCCGGACACTGATACCAAGCATTTTGGCTGCATGGGTGCGGTTATCGTCAGTTTTTTGAAGGGCCTGCATAATCATTTGACGCTCTACATCTCTGAGGCTAGCCATTTCGCCGCTCTCCATCCCGTCGGCCGAAAACGACACGGAAGGAGTAGATGAGTCAGGCAAACCGCTCATCAAGTCAAAACCAGCACCATCGGCCTCCTCATCCCAGAAATCCCATGGCTCAAGTTCATCACTCAACGACAGCAGGACAGCACGCTCAACAAGATTTTCCATTTCGCGAATATTGCCGGGCCAATCGTAATGAGCAAAACGTCGCTGGGAAGATTTTGACATTTTTTTGACATGCTTAGCATACTGGCGGGAAAAACGTTCGATAAAATATTCGGCCAACCGTTCAACGTCCTCTTTACGCTCCCGCAAAGGAGGAAGTGTCAAGGGAATGACATTCAGCCGATAATAGAGATCCTGACGAAATTCTCCATTTCTAACAGATTCTTCCAGGTTTCTGTTAGTCGTTGCCAAAACATGCACATCAACTTTCACAGGAAACCTGCCACCAAGACGGTCAACCTCTTCTTCCTGTAAAACGCGAAGCAATTTTGCCTGCAAATGCAAAGGGATTTCGCCAATTTCATCGAGAAGAAGCGTTCCCCCATCAGCAAGTTCAAATTTCCCTTTTTTCGTGTAAATCGCTCCGGTAAATGCTCCCTTTTCATGCCCGAACAGCTCGCTTTCCAAGAGACCTTCCGGCAGAGCGGCGCAGTTCAAGGCGACGAAAGGACCTTCTTTTCGATTACTTTCATCATGAATATAACGGGCGATCATTTCCTTGCCGGTTCCCGACTCTCCGAGGATAAGGACGGTGGCCTTGCTTGAGGCAACGCTTTTGGCTTTTTGCAGAACCCTGGACAATTTCGGGTCACCACCAACGATATATTTGTTTTTGGCAGTTCCGTCGTTTTTCTCTCTGCTGTCCCGCAGGGCTTGAATCAAGCTGTCCGGCTGGCTACCCGACGCAAAAGCCCTGGCGGCAATATCCAACATGCTTTCGACCGGGAAGGGTTTCAACAGATAATCGAAGGCCCCGAGCTTCATAGCGGAAACGGCTGTCTCCACCGTCGCATGTGCGGTTATGAGAACAACCGGAAGTTCGGGTCGGGTAGCCCGGAGCCGCTCAAGCAGTTCTATGCCTCCCATGCCTGGCATATTGATGTCGGTTATTATAAAATCTGCGGGATTCTTTTCAAATAAATCAAGGGCCATGTTCCCACTTTCGGCAACACTTACCCCATATCCCTTACGGCTGAAGGCCTCATAAAGCACCATCCGCCACTCACGATCATCATCGGCAATAAGAATTTTCTGCAACTTCCCTGTCATTGCGGCTTAATCTGGCCTCTTTTTATAAAAAAACTTTATCAAATCGGGATTAAACATTCCGTTTGCTTATTTCCGCTTAGTCAAAAAAACATACAACATCATTTTATATTTTACGGCGAGATAAATGCTTTAGGCAAGAACTTCAAACATATAACTCAAGCTAGTGACTCTTTTTTGAAATTATTTATTCATTACCGCCTGCGTATCCTTCACAGCCTTGATTATATCTTCCTGTGTCAGCCGTTGCTGTGCAAGTTTCTTCATCAAGGGATTCGGACCTTCCAGCACTTGACGGAAATAAACCTTAGCCTCTTCCTTTTTTCCCTGTAAATTCGCCACATCTCCCAGAACGAGCCTTATTCTCTGAGCCGTCTCATTTTTCTGGGGCATTTTTTCACCAAGTGCGGTCATGAAAGCTCTTACAGCGTTTTGCAGATCATTCACTTCGCGGTATTTTTCACCTAGCTTTGCATACCAGTATTGCAATTCCTCAGGGGGCAGCCAGGTTTCCTTGCGAAATGTATCAAGGATTTCCGCCTGGTTACGGATTTCATCCAATTCAAAAAGGAGGCGCAGATAATCCCTTGCATATTGAGGTTTTTTATCAGCAAACGTTGGTCTATCAACGGCAATCCGGTAAAAACTTAACGCATCTTTGCTGCGATTCTGTTTTTCTCGGAGCTGCCCACTCATATAACAGATTTCACCCATTGCCACATTTCCTGCGTAAATTTTCCGCAAGTATTTCAGCAAACGCTGTGCGGACTTGAGATCATTGCTGGCAATATATGTCCGGGCACGATGGTAATAAAGGTCCAGTTGGTCATCGCCGTCCATCTGCAAGGCCATTGCACGGTAGTAAATAACGCTGGCCTGCTGGTAAAGTCCCATTTCCTCCAAGGCACGACCTGTCAGATAAAGCAGTGTTACTCCCTTGTACAGCTTCACATAGGGGTATTCTTCCGTATACACCTGGTACAGATCCTTATATTTTTTTTGCTGAAAAAGTTTGCCCATCCTCAAGGCAAGAATCTGCCCCATTATATCCACAACCTCTTCTTTCTTCTTCTCTACTGTTTTATAGCGTAGATACGATTTCCCCATAGAGTAAGCCTGCTCGTACTCTTTTCTCTGAAAATACCGGCGTGTCAGCTCAAATCGGGCATCCTGACTAGAGTCGTCCTCATAATGGTAATCAAGAACATCCTGAAATGGCTTGTCGGACTCTACAGGAGCTACAATTTCTCTTTTCTGAACTTCAGCCTGTCCATCGTTTACAGCCCCTTCCCTTTCTTCGGCAAGCCGTAATCTGCTCAGCACCACCGGTCTTGACTCCGGCTCACCACTTTCGACAATTTGGGTAAAGATTTTTGTGGCTGTCTGTTTGAAACCGTCTGCAAGATAACTTTCACCCACTTCATATAAAATTTCAGCGCGAGGCCCATTTTCTCCGGCAATATTCAGAAACTGCAGAAGATCTTTGCGGCCGTCCTGCCCATTTCCAACCCGCAGATTGGCCAATCCCTTGTTATAGAGTAATTCAGGGTCGTCAATATAAAATGTCGGATTTTTTTTCAGAATCTTCAGATACACGGCAAGAGCATTATGATAATTCCCTTTTGCAAAATCTATATGGGCCATCCCTGCCTGTGCTTGAATTTTTCCCATTGGTCCGCCGACCTGTCCGAGTTCCCTGAATGCATCCGCTGCATCCGACAGTCGGCCAATTTTAATAAGGATACGCGCCTTCATCCACAAAGCATCATTTGCCCGAGGCATGGTATCGAAACGATTTAAATACAAACCAAAATAGGCTAGAGCTTCTCGGTAGAAATGCATTTGGTAAAAGGCATTTGCCACCTCAAAATAAGCGTCAGAAAGTTGCGGTGATTTGGGATAATCCAGAGTGTATGAACGAAAAAGCTCTTGAACCTTTTCCCAGTTGGCTTCAGGATGCCCTTGGGCAAGGGCCAACTCCAGCTTTGCAGCGTGCCACAAAGCTTCCTCTGCCTGAGGGGAATCAGGGTACTGTCTGTAATAACTCAAAAATGAATCAGCGGCTTCTCGTTCGTTTCCCTCCTGAAAATATCTATTTGCATCTTGCCACAGCTTTTCCTCTCTTTGTTTCAGAATCTCTTGTAAAGTTTGCGTCTGTTTATCTTCCTCAGCCAAGACAGAATCAGTAGCAAACGAATAAGTAAAACTGAAAAACAAAAAAAACATTAAAAGAATCCCAAAAGAAGGCTTCTCCTTATTCCTGAGACCGGAATTATTATTCTTCTTTTTCAATTCCATAACGCTTCATCTTTTCAAGCAGCGTGGTCCGGTTCACATTAAGCAGCTTTGCAGCCTGATTTTTCACCCAATTTGTCTGCAGCATAGCCTGAATAATCAGTCGTTTCTCAAATTCTGCCACCTGTTCACTCAAGCAGAAACCTTCCGGGGGAATTTTATCGGTCTGCCTCATCCGTCGTTCTGACTTGAAAATCCGTTGCGGTAAGTCATCGCTGTCTAGCAATGCCTTTCCGCTGAGAAGAACCATTCTTTCCAGGACATTTTCCAACTCACGGACATTTCCCGGCCAGGGGTACCGCTCTAGATGGATCAAGGCTTCCTGGGAAATGCCAGAGATCGACTTTTTCTTTGATTTATTAAATTTTTTGATAAAATAATCAACCAACAAGGGGATATCGGAAATCCTGTCGCGCAGGCAGGGGACGTTGATGGGGATAACCGTTAAACGGTAATAAAGATCTTCTCTAAAACGTCCAGCATTAACTTCCTCCCCAAGATCCTTATTTGTTGCTGCGATAACCCTAAAATCGGAAATAATTGTTTTAGTTCCACCTATCCGCTCAAACTGTTTTTCCTGTAAAACACGCAGAAGTTTAACCTGGAGCATGGGACTCATTTCCGCCACTTCATCGAGAAATACCGTCCCACCGTCAGCAAGCTCAAAACGGCCTAACCGAGTTCGGATGGCGTGAGTAAAAGCACCTTTTTCGTGACCGAACAATTCACTTTCCAGCAATTCACCAGGTATCGCCCCACAATTTACCGGAACAAAAGGACCATTTCTTCTCTCACTGCCGTAATGAAGAGCCTGTGCGATAAGTTCTTTCCCTGTGCCGCTTTCGCCTTGAATAAGTACCGTCGTGTTGGTATTGCACACTTTTTTCACGATTTCAAAGACATCAAGCAAAATTCTGCTTTTGCCGACGATTTGTGGATAAAGGGACGATATTGCCGTATTTTGCTGATTGTTTTCTGCAGGAAAAGATTCGTGCAAGGGGGCTCGCCTGTGGAATAAATTAAATCGGAAATAAATTTTCAATTATTACGTACTTTTGGTATACAATATACAGGAAAAATGTGTCAATTTTTTTTAAAAAGACCTTGAACTTCTTTAATCTTCACAATTTTTGCCTGTAATTTCACGAGAATGGAAAATTTTAACGAAACCTTTTCCGATTATGATGCTCAGCCCTTGGTGGAAGTTGTTAAAGTTACCAAAATATACCCTCCTGACGTCGTGGCGCTGCGCAATGTCTCATTTAACGCCCGGAAAGGAGAGTTGATTTTTCTTACCGGTCCCAGCGGCGCGGGTAAATCGACGCTTCTTAAGCTTCTCTGCCGCCAACAAACGCCAACCAAAGGCATGATAGATATAGATGGAAATGATTTAAATAAGTTATCCGACAATGCTATCCAGAAGCTGCGTCAACGTATTGGCGTAGCGTATCAGGATTTCAAGCTTCTCCCCCGCCTTTCTGTTTTTGAAAATATTGCAATGCCCATGGAGGTACAGTTCAAAAGTTTGAAAGAAATCCGCCATCGAGTAACGGAACTGATGGAGAAACTTGATATTAAAGAAAAGCAGAATAAGCCGGCCGGAAAGCTCTCCCGGGGAGAGCAACAACGTGTTGCCATTGCCAGAGCAACGGCCAACTCACCGATGTTGCTACTTGCCGATGAACCCACTGGCAATCTGGACGCAGGGGCAACCGAGCTGGTGATGGATCTTTTTCGGGAGCTTAATGAAAAAGGATCTACAATAATTATCGCGACTCACGACACATCCATCTATCAGGGAACCAAACACCGCACTTTCGAACTGCAACAGGGAGAACTCTGTTCAAAACCGGGCAGCCCATCCTGACAGAAACTTTTATTTCGAGGCGTAGCATGCGATTCCTCATTTTTATATTCACCCAGACACTCCGCAATATCCGTCAGGCATGGACAGTGCAATTCATGACTTTATTGACCGTTATGCTCTCCGTGCTGATATTCTCATTCTTTTACCTGATTTACATGAATATGCTGCAGGAAGCTGACAAACTCGGCGACGGACTTCGCATCACAGTTTATCTAAAATCACCTTTAAGTAGCGAAGAACAGGAATCATTCAAAACACAGGTCAACAGTTTTGAAACAGTGGAAAAAATCATTTTTATCACTTCGAATGAGGCCTTTCATCGCCTCGAAAAACAGCTTGGCAGCGACAAAGATGTCCTAAGCGATCTCACCTCCGATTTCCTTCCATTCTCAGCCGAGATATACCCACGTAAGGAGATAAGCAATCTACTGCGAATCAAGCAGTTTTCCAACTATCTGAGTAACCTTCCAAATATTGAAAAAGTGCAATACGGGCATGAATGGCTCGAAAGGTTCGGGCATTTCATACGACTCGTACGTTTTATCGTTCTTATCAGTGGAACACTGCTGATTCTCACCACCATGTTCATGGTATCTTACACATTAAGAATGACTCTTTATGCCAGACAGGAGGAACTGAAGGTTCTCAGATACCTCGGAGCAACGGGGGGATATATAGAAGGCCCTGTGCTCGTTGAGGGATTTTTACTTGGTTTTTTTGGTGCTACGCTCGGCCTCACAGCGCTTTATTTCCTTTTTCAATGGATAAGAACTCATTTTAGTACTTCGGGTTTAATGAACATTTTCGAATTACGCTTTCTTCCCCTCCAGGATAGCAGCGTTATTCTTCTTGTCAGTGTCATTTTGTGTTCACTGGGCAGTCTGCTGTCGATAAGAAAAATTTTAAGACGATAGATGAGCCTCGATTCGTAATGAAAAAGATTAACGGCTTTTTTTTCTTCATTTTTTGCAGTCTGATTTGCCCTTTTTTTATAAACGGCCTCGCACAATACGCCAGCGCCGCAGACTCGGCAGAAATTACTCAGATTGACCAACAGGTCATCCTGCAAAAGAAAAAAATCGAACGGGTACAAAGCGGCATCGCCTCTCATCAAAACAAAGTCTCCGCATCCAGAAAAAGAGAAACTTTACTGCTCGCTGAACTCGAAAAAATTGAACGGCAAGTCCAGGCCGAGAACGAAAAGCTCGTTATCCTCCAGACAGAAATGGCCAGACAACAAGAGATTACCGACGCACGGAAAAATGAGATAGTGCTGCTTGATCAAGAAAAGAATGCTCTACGCAACCACATGGAGAAGAGGCTTCAAGCATACTATCGGATGGGAAACATTGGATTCTTGAATGCCATTTTTTCATCAACCTCTTTGTCTGATTTGGTTTCATTCCGAGAATATTTCCAATTGATGCTTCAATACGATCGTCAGGTTATTGATGATTTCAAAAAAAAGATGAGTGAACTTGAAGTCGCTCAAAAAGCTCATGAAAAAGAAAAAGAAAGGCTTGCCGGTGCAGCCGAAGATGTTAAGCGGCAACAGGCAATACTTAACCAAACACAACAGGAGAGACTGAAACTGCTAGAACGGGTAAAAACTGAAAGGCATTTATATCAACAGGCCCTCCAGGAACTCGAAGAAGCAGCCAGCCAACTTACCGCAACGCTCAGCGAACTTGAACAAAAGGCTACTGAGGCCAAGGAGGAACGAGAAAATCAATTTATCAAAGATTACCCTCTCAAACCCTTTAAGAAAAGAAAACCTTCCTCTGCCAGAGGATTTTCTGGTCAGAAAGGTAAGCTTCCACTTCCTGCTCCTGGGGGCATCTTGAAAAAATATACTGGGGATACCTACTCCAGCCCTGAATTGGCCACCTCAACAAATGGAATCAATATTGAATCTCCCCCTGGCAGTAATATTATTGCCGTGTATAATGGAAGGGTCGTTTATACAGGAACACTCAGGACTTACGGAAATCTTATCATAATAGATCATGGCAATCACTTTTATAGCCTGGTCAGCGGTGTAGGAGAAATTCTCAGCAAAGTCGGTGAGGTGGTAAAACAAGGTGACAGAATCGGCATTACCAGTCTCCACACCGGAATTCTACAGGAAAACCTCCATTTTGAAATCCGTTACAACACAGAGACACAGGATCCCCTTGAGTGGCTGAATCCGGCCCAGATTGTATTCAGTAACAATACAAATCCCTGAATCATCAGGCCCAATAAGTATTTTTCCACATTTGCCATTGTCTGAAAACAATCAACGTGCTAGATTTAGCCCTATGTTTGGTTCCTACAAAATCCCATAAATTCTTATTTCCCAATCGGAATACCCATGAAAAAACCAAGCCCTCTTGCTAAAAAAATTATTATTGTCCTATTTATATGTCTTCCAGTTGTAACGCTGATCTGCTGGGAACGTAATTCCCGCGTGGAAGCAAAGACCGAAGACATCTACAAAAATCTCGAAACATTTTCGAGTGTTCTTAGCTTGATAGAGAAAAATTACGTTGAAGAAATTGATGTCGACAAAGTCATGGAAGGAGCGATAAAAGGAATGCTTGCCTCCCTTGACCCCCATTCTTCCTATATGAAACCTGATGATTTTCAGGAGTTGAAGATTGAAACAAAAGGCAGCTTCTCAGGTATCGGCATCGAAATTACCATGAAAGACGGCGTTCTTACCGTCGTTTCTCCGATTGAAGGAACGCCCGCTTTTGAAAAAGGTGTTCAATCAGGGGATAAAATCCTGAAAATTAATGGAGAGTCCACCCAGGATCTCAGTTTGATGGAAGCAGTGAAAAAACTGCGCGGCCCTCAGGGAACCGAGGTAACGATTTCTATTTTCCGGGAAGGAATGACGGAACTTAAAGATATTACCATTGTGCGCAATGTTATCCCGCTGATCAGTGTGACTTCAAAAACACTGGAACCGGGTTTTGGTTACATTAGAATTCGCAGTTTCCAGTCTAACACAACAAAAGAATTCAAGGACGCATTGGAAGCCCTGGAGAAAGAAGGGCCACTTCATGGTCTCGTCATCGATTTACGCAATAATCCAGGAGGGTTACTTGACCAGGCTGTAAAAATATCAGATTTCTTTATCGATCACGGCATGATTGTTTCCACAAAAGGCAGGCTGAAAGAACAGAATATGGAATTTAAAGCCCATAACACCGGAGGAAAATACAAATTTCCTATTGTTGTCCTGGTTAATGAAGGGAGCGCAAGTGCATCGGAAATCGTTGCGGGCGCCCTGCAGGATCACAAGCGGGCGCTGATTCTTGGCGCGCAGACATTTGGGAAGGGCTCTGTGCAGACTATTATTCCCATGGACAACGGTGCAGGACTCCGGCTCACAACGGCACGATACTATACCCCAAATGACCGGTCAATCCAAGCAACCGGGATTACTCCGGATATTATTGTACCCACCGAAGTCATCGAGCAGCATGATGGAAAAATAAGAAAGAAAATCAATTTCCTCCGAGAAAAAGATCTCAAGCACCACATTAAAAACGGAAACGAGGAATCAAATGAAGAGGGAACAGCCCCTCAAGAGGAAGTTGTGGAGCCGAATGCTCCTCAAGAACCGACAAAAACCAGTGATATTACAAGCGATAATCAGCTGAACCAAGCATTTGTGCTGCTGAAGGGACTTGCTGTTTTCAACAAGCTTGAAATCACTGATTAATTTTTCCCACAGTTTCCGCTGAAGATTCGGACAACAAAAAAGGGGGGAGACATTGTCTTATGTCTCCCCCCTTTTTTGTATAAACATCCGCTGTTGACAAGAACAGATGGATTATTTCTTTGACTTTTGGTGTTTTACCATTTCATAGTAATCTCGCCCCTGCACATCATTTATAACCACAGCTGGAAATTTTTCTACCGAGAATTTAAATAACGCCTCAGGGCCAGCATCGGGAAAAGCAACTATCTCGGCTGTAACGATACATTTTGACAACAAAGCTCCCGCTCCACCAAATGCCGCCAGATATATGGCTTTATTTTTCACCATCGACTCCCGTACAGCCTGTGAACGAGCCCCTTTACCCATTGTCGCTTTCAAACCTAAATCAAGTAAACGAGGGGTATAAATATCCATTCTGTAACTGGTTGTAGGGCCAGCAGCCCCGATTACCCTACCGGGACGAGCTGGACTCGGCCCGACATAGTAAAGAAGCTGTCCTTTTAAATCAATCGGCAAATCAAGCCCATTATCAAGGAGTGACATAATCCGTCGGTGAGTTTGGTCCCTGCCCGTAAAAAGTGTTCCGGTAAGGCAGATCAGCTCTCCCGCCTGCAGTGACTCAACAGTCCCAGCAGTAAATGGAATCGTTATCTCCCGCAACTTATCCATCATTGTCCCGGAGTAATGGGAAAAAGACATTAGAGAACAACCTCCTTATGACGGTGGGCATGACACTGAATATTAACGGCAACAGGCAAACTTGCAATATGCGAGGGAAAGAGATCGATATGGACCGCCAAAGCTGTATTATTCCCACCCAACCCCTGTACACCTTGTCCTTGTTCGTTTATTTGCTGCAAAATGTCCTCTTCCAGAGCAGCAACATCGGATCGAGGATTAGCCATTCCTAATGGCCGCAGGAGTGCCTTTTTTGCTAGCAAAGCAGCCTTTTCAAAAGTACCCCCCATGCCAACTCCGACGACTAGAGGTGGACAGGGATTAGGCCCGGCTTTTACCACCTGGTTGACGACAAAGTCCTTCATTCCCTGCAACCCTGCGGAAGGAGGCAGCATGGTGAGGCCGCTCATATTTTCACTGCCGCATCCTTTGGGCAACATACTGATTTTGACTTTTTCACCAGGCGCAAGCTCAATATGAACCACAGCGGGAGTATTCGTCCCGGTATTTACCCGTGTGATCGGATCACAGACAGATTTCCGCAAATACCCTTTTTCATACCCGGACCGCACTCCTGCCTGTATAGCTTTTTCCAGCTCCCCGATTATGTGCACCTCTTGTCCCAGTTCAACAAAAATAACAGCTACACCTGTATCCTGACAAACAGGGATCTGCTGACGGGCGGCAATATCCGCGTTCACCAGCAACAATTCAAGTATATTTTTTGCCAGAGGAGAGATCTCCCGATTTTTTGCTTTTTCTATCCCCTGAATAATATCCGACTCAAGACGAATTCCTGCTTCAATGGTTAATTTTGCAACAGCATCAGTAATTTGTTGTGCTCCAATCTCCCGCATGTCTTTCCTGATTTAACCCCGCAGCCGCCTGTTGCGTAAAGCGAGGCTCTGCTGTTTAAAGTTATGCTGAATCAGTTTTTCCTGATCTTCTTCCATAATAAGAATAAATTCAGCAGCAATCCGGTAATAATCTTCTCTTCCCTCATCCAATGCAGCAGTACAGGAAATCACTTTCCCGAAACAATAAACATAGGTATAGGTCGGCAGCAAAGCAATATGAAACTCGAGTATTTCATCCTTAGCAATTCTCTGATTGGTAATAAATGATACCCCTTTACCGCTTATATTAAGATCATAAAGCGAAAGTTTATCGAAAATTGTTTTGCTGTCAGTAATTTTCTTAAGGATGAGATTTATTTTGGTATCAAGATGCAAAAGAAATTCAGCAAGATCCGCATCACGTTCCCGTATACGTGCCAAAGCGCTTTGCGCACAGATAAACATCTGTATATCGGAAAGTCCTTCATGATTATAGGGTGGAATCCCATCCTCAAAATCCTTCTGGATACCCTGAAATTTACCCTTCGATATAATTTGAAAATAGAAAAGATTTCTTCCTGTGACACGCACAGCTTGCCTTCTGTCGGCTTCATCTGGTGCAAAATCTGACATATGTTTCTTCCTACGGTATAGGCTTGATTTTATCAATTTTGTTTTCTTTGAGATCAATTTCGGGAAGAACTATTTTAGAATTTGCAGGCCTGACAAGAAACTCTACTCTTCTGTTGATAGCCCTACCCTCCGGTGTATCATTCTTTGCGATTGGCTTTCCGTCCGCAGCTGCTACTGCGAGCAGTCTATCCGGCGGGATTTTCATCTTTTCAATCCAGTACTCCACGACATTGACGGCCCTTGCTGCAGAAAGCTCCCAATTACTGTGAAACTCCGTAACCCCTTTTTTGAGCGGCACATTATCCGTATGGCCGCTCACATCAATAGCGAGATCCATCGTGTCAACCAGTTTACCGAGTTTATCAAGAAAAGGAAAAAACTCTTTTTTTATCTCTGCACTTCCGGATTCAAAGGCTACTGCCCCTTTCACGCGGAGAATAAGTCCGCTATTGCTGTATTCGGAGTCAACAGCTCCTGTTGCAATCTCTTCAGAAAAAACCCTGGCAATTTTCAACTGTACCTGCAATGGTACCGTATCAAAATCAGCGGAAATCATTTTTTCCCCCTGCCGAGGAGATGGTTCAACTTTCTCCTTCTGGGTGCCAAAGGCATCCTTTAAAGATCCAGCAACCTGGTAGTATTTCTTTTGGTCCATAACAGAAAAGGAAAGCAGCAAAATAAAAAAACACAGGAGCAACGACATCATGTCGGAAAAAGTACACATCCAAAGCGGTGCACCTGGAGAGCATTCACAGGGTTTTGGTTCTTCCTTTGCCATTTCTGTTTATCCTAGAGTCGATTTCATTATGACCACTTATTTTTGTCCCCCGGTGTTTCTCTCTTTAGGTGGAAGAAAAGTCTCGAGAAATTCTTCCATAACCCTCGGATTCAATCCTTTCAATATACCAAGCACGCCTTCAATAATCAGTTTGCGGTTGCGCTCCTCTTCCTGGCTGCGCAGTGCCAGTTTATCCGCTATGGGGATGGCAAAAATATTTGCAATCAGAGCACCATACAGGGTGGTCAACAGGGCAACCGCCATGGCAGGCCCAATCGTAGCGGGATCACCCATATTGGAAAGCATCTGTACAAGTCCAACCAAGGTGCCGATCATACCAAAAGCAGGGGCAGAGTCTCCCATCCCGGAAAATACTTTGCGCCCCAGGTTGTGACGTTCAACGGTGAGGCTGACCTCTTTATATAAAACTTCTTCTATAAATTCAGCCTCATGCCCATCCACACAGTACATGATCGCTTTTTTAAGGAAAGGGTCGGCTATAGGTTGCTGCTCCAACACAATAAGTCCGTTTTTACGAGCGATATTAGCTAGGCTAACAATCTCTTTTATGACCTGTTCGGGAATGCTCAGTTTAGTGGCAAAAGCATTGTTTGCTACCTTAAAGGAATTGAGCACATCATTCATACCAAATCGGATAAATGCTGTCGCAATCGTTCCGCCAAAAACTATAAGCATTGACGGGACATCGAGGAAAAGTCCAAGCGATCCTCCAAGCAGAACCGCTACAACAACGATTCCTGAAGCACCAGCTAGTCCAATAATGGTTGCTAAATCCATACTTGCCCGTTACCTATCACTTCTCTTCACTAAAAAGTGCGCCCACATCAAGCTGCATGGTAAAACTATGTTTTTCATCAGGATATGTTCCTGCCCGGACTTCATCTCGGTATGATGCAATGGCATCTCTAATCTGCGGGGCAAGAGTGGCATAGCGTTTCACAAAGCTTGGTACAAATTTTTCAAATATTCCGAGAAGATCATGCGTAACAAGGACCTGGCCGTCGCAATGAACTCCGGCACCGATGCCGATGGTAGGTATTGATACCCTTTCCGTAATTAATTTGGCCAACTGATCAGGGATACATTCCATAACAATGGCAAAAGCTCCGGCAGTTTCTAGAGCCTTTGCGTCTGCCAGCAGTTTGCGGGCAGAGGCTGCCTCTTTGCCCTGCACTCTATAGCCGCCAAGATTTGCGGCTGTCTGTGGTGTCAGGCCGATGTGGCCCATAACGGCCATCCCTGCCCCAACAATTGCCCGGACCGCGTCACAAATCTCCGTTCCCCCCTCAACCTTGACAGCATCGCAACCGGCTTCCTTAAAAAAACGACCGGCATTCCTGACAGCATCCTCAACAGAAATTTGGTAGGAGAGAAAAGGCATATCACCTACCACAAAAGCTGAAGTGCCGCGACGGACAGCCTTGGCATGATGCAGCATCTCATCCATGGTAACCGGAACGGTAGATTCATATCCTAACAAAACATTACCTAGCGAATCCCCAACCAGAATTATATCAATACCAAGAGATTCGAGTAGTCGTGCCATGCTTGCATCATAAGCAGTGAGTACAGTGAGCTTTTCACCACTCTTCCGTTTTATAATTTCTGGGATAGTTAATTTCTTCATGGCTCCTTATATCCTTGAGTAAGCAAAGAGAAAAACTAAAATTATTGTAGCGCAAGGCGTTTTGAACAACAAAGAAAATAATAAAACTTTTACTTGTCTGTCGGCGTATTGCTTTTTTAACTAAAATTTTTTTTAACAAAACAACAGATGGAAGACAGAAATTTCAGTTTTTTTCAGTCTCCTGCAAATTTGTACTAACTGTTTCCTGCCCAATCCTGAATCGTTCCAAGGAATATTAGACTTATGAATTATAGAATTTTATGTTAATTTTTTTTTACAAGGAAGAATAATACCAAGACAATATGGGACTGATATTAATTTTCATCACGTCCCCATTGTAGGCGATCTTTACTGACAAACGTCACATGAGTGATTGAATACGGGAAGAAATTACGTAAATAAAATTTTCAGGATAAGAAGAACATTTCAGAAAAAAATATGCTGGTCGATTAGTCTGTCGAGGAAATAAATTCAGAAATATCTCGCTGTCGGCAAAAATCTTGCGCCTTGCCGAAATGCTGATAGGCGGCAAGAGTGGCTACTCTGCCACGGGGAGTCCGCATAAGAAAGCCTGACTGAATTAAAAAAGGCTCATAAACATCTTCAAGCGTATTTTTTTCTTCACAGACAGATGTCGCCAAAGTGTCAAGGCCGACGGGCCCTCCCTGAAATTTATCTATGAGGGTCAACAGAATACGCCGGTCCATTTCATCCAGGCCCTCCTTGTCAACAGAGAGCATGTCCAAGGCGGCATCGGCAACTTCAGCATTTATCCGACCATCCGCTTTAACCAGAGCAAAATCGCGGACTCGTTTTAAAAGACGGTTTGCTATACGCGGCGTCCCCCGTGATCGTTTCCCCATTTCCAGGGCGCCTGCTTCATCGATCAGAACACCGAGTAACCCCGCTGATCTCTTGATAATTGCCACCAACTCCTGTGGAGAGTAAAAATCAAGCCGCAGAATTACACCAAAGCGGTCCCGCAAAGGTGGAGTCAATAAACCTGTCCGTGTTGTAGCACCAACGAGTGTAAATGGGGGGAGATCCATTTTCACCGTTTTAGCGCCTGGCCCCTGCCCAATAAGAAGATCGAGCTGAAAATCTTCCATAGCCGGATAAAGTATTTCCTCTACCACATGATTTAAGCGATGAATCTCATCAATGAAAAGAACATCGCCGGCATGCAGGCTGGTGAGAATAGCTGCCAGATCTCCCGGTTTCTCGATAACAGGACCGGAAGTTACCTTGATGTTTGCCCCCATTTCATTAGCTATGATGTAAGCAAGAGTTGTCTTGCCCAAACCAGGAAAACCATGAAAAAGGACATGATCGAGTGATTCACCGCGCGCTACCGCGGCCCGCAGACTTATATCGAGATTTGCCTTGACCTGCTCCTGGCCAATGTATTGTGACAATTTTCTCGGCCGGAGACTTTTTTCCTCCAATTCTTCTTTTGGCGCAATTGTGCGGGAACTGACAATTCTTTCTTCGTATTTCATGCCAGCAACCTCAATGCCTGGATGACAATTTTCTCCAAAGCGAGTGATGCTTTATTTTCTTCCTCAGCCATCACCCTGCGCACAGCCTCTTCAGCATTATTCCCAGGATATCCGAGATTCACCAGAGCGGACACGCTATCTACCCAGAGTGTATCCTGACTGGCTATGCTAGTCCGTCCCTGCGATGCTCCTTGCTCAGGTAGCATCTTCATCTTGTCTTTCAACTCAAGGCAGAGGCGTTCTGCTGTTTTTTTCCCAACGCCAGAAAGCTTTGTAAGCCTGGCAATGGACTCGTTACGAATGGCAGACGAAAGATCGGCCGCACTTATTCCCGAAAGAATAGTCAAAGCGAGCCTGGGGCCTATCCCGGAAACTGTTATCAGCTGATGAAACATGCTCTTTTCCGTTATATCGGCAAAACCATAGAGAATGAGGGCATCTTCTCTTACATGCGTGTAAACATGAATAAAAACCTGTTCACCTTTTTCAGGCAATGCCTGGAGACAGGAAGCAGTGGCAAAAATCTCATAACCGACTCCACCAGTGAGGATGATCAATTTCTCTCCCGATTTTTCAAACAGTTCTCCCCGCAGACAGGCAATCATGAACTTCTCCTATCCGTTGCCCGAGATACCGCCAGATGATTAGCGCAACACATTGCTATCGCCAGTGCATCGGCGGCATCGGAACTGGGGGAGGATGACAGTTTCAGCAGGGCTCTGACCGCCTGCTGAATTTGACCTTTTCCCGCCTGTCCGTAGCCAACAACTGCCTGTTTTACTGCCTTTGGAGAAAATTCCCTTAAAGGGATAGAAGCCTGGCTGACCGCAAGCAAGAGAACCCCTCGGGCCTGCCCAAGTTTAATTGCGGCATTAGGATTTTTTGCGACAAAAACCTGTTCTATCGCAGCATGTTGTGGGTTATGCTGATTTATAACAGCCCTTATTCCCTGATATATTTCTTTTAGTCTTTCCTCCATGGCAAGGGTTGGGGTTGATTTGACAACTCCACATGCAACAAAATTCAAATCAAAACCGCTTTGTTCAACTATGCCGAACCCTGTTATGCGTGAACCGGGATCAATCCCCAAAATACGTATCGTTTCCGCCACTTAGGACAATTTCTCCATAATTTCGTCTGGAATATCAAAATTCGCATGGACATTCTGCACGTCATCATTGTCTTCCAGAGTCTCCATAAGCTTGAGTAAGCGTTTAGCAACTCCTTCATCGGTAACTTCTACGACATTCTGGGGAATCATGGAAAGGGAGGCATCGATAAAGACGATGCCATCCTCTTCAAGCTTTTCCCGTACTGTTGAAAAATCATCCGGTGAGGTTAAAACTTGAAATTCCGTTTCCTCTTCCACGACATCATCAGCTCCAGCTTCCAAAGCGAGCTCCATCAGTTTTTCTTCGTCGACAGTTTTCTTGTCAATCAATATGAGCCCTTTTTTGTCGAACATATATGACACACAACCGAACTCACCAAGATTGCCGCCACTCTTTGAAAAAGCAGGACGCACCTCGCCGACCGTTCTGTTTTTGTTGTCTGTCATACACTCTACAAGAATTGCCACACCACCAGGCCCATATCCCTCATAGGTAATTTCCTCGTAAATCGTTCCGGCTATCTCGCCAGTACCTTTTTTGATGGCGCGTTCGATATTATCTTTAGGCATGTTAACTGTTTTGGCCGTCGCAATGGCACTGCGCAACCTCGGGTTACCCAATGGATCTCCACCACCAAAACGAGCTGCTACCGTGATTTCTTTGATCAGCCGGGTAAAAATTTTCCCGCGTTTTGCATCAACGGCACCTTTTCTTCTTTTGATATTAGCCCACTTAGAATGTCCGGACATATAAACACACCCTCCGATTAATCAATATTTACAACCTGAAACAGGCACCGAACCTGAACTTCAGGCAACACAATCACACGTATTAAATCTCTTGAATCGCACTTATCTTATTTTGTCTTCAATTCCAACCCGAGGACAAAAACCTCACGGCTTTCTGCTCGTGAACTTTTGGGTTTTACTATTTTGGTTTTGTTAAAACAATGACGGACCTGATCGACAAAAATCGAGAAATCTTCCCCTTGAAAAACCTTACAGTAATAATT
>QKJV01000373.1 GCA_003249165.1 Desulfobulbaceae bacterium
ATCGAGTGAAAGGGCCTGTGTGCCTTGGCTGCCTGTTGAGCAAACCCGGAAGTGATAGGTTCGGCCGGAAAGAAGGCCGGAGAGATCAACATGATGCCCTGTGCCCAAAGCTGTTTCTCCGGCGGTAAGACCATAGACTGTCGACTCACCGTATTCGACAAAACCGTCTGCCGGCAGATCGGTGGACCAAGTTATAGTGGCGGAATTGCCCGTTATGTTGCTCACGGAAATATTGCTGATAGTGGGTAGGGATAAAGTGGTGAAGCTTGCGTCACTGCTCTGGGCAATTGAACCATCGCTGTTAGTTGATGTCACCGTGAAGTGGTAGGTCGTGGCCTGGCTCAGCCCGGTAAGAGTCAGCAAATGATTTGTCAGCAAGCCGGGGTCTGAAATACTTTGGCCGTAAGAGATCGTCTCGCCATACTCAACCTGGCTGTTTGCTGGCTGATCCGTTGTCCAGGTTATGACTGCCCCGTCCATTGCAGGGATCACAGCAATATCATCGATAATGGGTGGAGAAAGACTGAGTACGCTGTTTATGGTAAGTGTTTCACCGGGAATCAGGTTGCCGGCGAAGGAATCCGCCACGTACCCTGAGTAGCTCACGGTGCCGGTGAAGGTCCCTCCGGCGATATTGTCGATGAGAAAATCTCCGTTAGCATCGGTTGCGGCGGTTCGCTGGGTCTCTTTGCTGTCCGTGATTTCTATCTTCGAGCCTTCCAGAGGCAGCCTGGTTGATTTAGCTGTAACCTTGCCACTTATAGTTCCTTTGGTCGTCAGTGTCAGCGTAATGGAAGCGGAAGCACTCTGCCCATAGGAGTCTGTGGCAACCGCTGTCAGTGTGTTTGAACCTTCCGTAAGATCCACATCAGCCTGATAGACATTATTTTCTATTGATGCTGTGACGCCGTTTATGATGACGGTGGCCAAGGAGTTACTTATGTTCCCCGATAACGTGACCGGTGTTGCCATGACGGTTTCTCCATCAAGGGGAGAGACGATGTCGATCCCCAGGGCCGGAATGTTTGCCAGTTGGGCATTGACAGTTAATGTTTCGCCGGCGGTAATGGTGCCGTTTTTAATGTCAGTGATGTATCCGCTTTTTTCAAAAGTAATGCTTATGGCACCTTGAGCGACGGTGGAAATAAGGTACGTTCCGTCCCCTTCTGTAACATCTGAATGGCTGCTTTCATCTCCTTCCTGAACAGTAACGGTGACATCAGCCAGCGGGTTTCCCAAAGAGTCTTGCACAATTCCGCCAACAGAACTTTGGGTTATAACTGTGAGGCTGATACTTTGAGTAACGGAGCGTCCATGTAAGTCATCTGCAATTACAGTAATGGTATTAAGCCCTTCAGTAAGAGTCACCTCTGCTTGAAAAGTGTTGCCGACAAGCTGGGCGTTAATACCGTTTATCGTCACGCTTGCCGAGGAATCGCTTACTGTCCCAATGATTTGGACCATGTTCTGATTGATCGTTACTCCTGCCTGGGGAGAATCAATGCAAACAGTGAGAGGTGAAGGGGGGATATAGGTTAGGGTTAGATCGACCTTGGTGATTTTATTGTCAGGAGCCTCAGCAATTACCTCGATGACGTTGGCCCCTTCCAGCAGTGTCCAGAGATATTCAAAACTGCCATTTTCAGCAACAGGCACGTCCTGACCGCCAATCGTGAGTCTTGAAATTTCACCCAGAATTGATCCGGAAATTTTTTCAGTCGGAAATGTGGTTGCTCTTTTTATCCCTGGAGACAAGATGTGAATTTCCGGCAAATTTTTTAATGGGGCAAGGGAATAAACAGCGACTGTTTCAACGCCATCATACGTTAGGATATCTTTAATTCCGTCATGATCAAAGTCTCCTGAATCAAAGATTGTAACTTTTCCTAAATTTATAAAAGCATAGAGATCATTGGGGCCGCCTAGAAATAATTCTCCGCCTTCGGTAAGAAGATCGTTTCGGTTATCTTGATTGATGTCGGTAATTCCATTCAGTAATGGCAGCAGGTCTGGAACAGAAATTTTTGCAGGGAGAGGTGTAGGTTGAATACTTCCAAAATATATGGCCGTCCCTTCTGATGATTTAGTAAGAACATCAGAATAACCATCGTTATTGATATCGAACCCACCGATATTAGAGTGGTTGGAATAGATTACATTTGTATATGATATGTCAGATGGCTGGAGACAGTCACCTCCCCAGATAAGATACGCTTTATTGGCTGACTTCGAGGAGTCTGGACTTGCCGCTGCGGCAACTAGATCATCGAAACCGTCACCATTGACATCGCCGACAGATGCTACATGAAAGCCCATATGCTCTTTTGGCAAGGCTGCGGTTGCATTGATAGTGCCGGAAGAATAATTTGGGCCTCCTAGCAAAATCAGCACCTCGCCGCTCCAGTTTCCACCGCCGTTGGGCACACCAATAATAATATCCTGATAACCATCTCTGTTTACATCTCCTGCCGCAGCGAGAGAAAGGCCAAGATTTTCACCTTGACAGAGGGTGTCAGTCCCGTCGAAATAATAAGCGGCTGTTCCTGGAAGAGTTACAACAGGTGTGCTGGGAAAAGTTGATCCTCCAGCGTAAACATACACTTTACCCGTATTTCTTGTGCAAATGTTCCCTGGATCAATATCAAAATATGGGTCGCTGACAATCAGATCATCTACACCATCATTATTCAAATCAGTAACTAGAATTTGATGGCCAAAACTGCCATTTAATCCGGCATCGATGTCTGGACTTAACAGGATTGCTGTTGTTTTTTTCTGATCAATTCCATTTTTATAAATTTTAAGGGAGGTTCCGTTGCTGATAACAATGTCAACCTCACCATCCCCCATGAAATCTCCAATTACTGCATCACGAGCATAGCCAAAGGAAATTTTTTGCAACAATAGAACTTTCTCTTGCAAAACTGTGGCGGTTGTTTCTGAAGATAGTTTGCTTTCATTGCCGTAATTATCTACTGCGCTGACTACGTATGAATAAATAATCCCTGTCGTTAAGCCGTTATCTTGATAATCGGTTTGGCTGGTTGATGAATATGTAGAAAAGTCGTAGTTGCTGTCGGATGTTCGTCTGTATATTCTGTAGCCTGAAACATCTGTGTCTGAAGGCGCAGTCCAGGAAAGATGAACCGAGTTATCACCTGACTCTGAACGAAGAAGAGAGGGTGTTGCCGGAGGAATAAACTCTGGCCTAATTTGTAAGTATGAACTGTTACAATCCCCCCTGAATTTTTTTCTTTTTATGTCGATGTATGTTGATGCGTCCGGGATGATGTCATAATCACCTACTATTTCAGTGGAAATACTGAAAGAAGCTAGCAATTCGGTTCCAATTGACACATTGTCCCATGATAATGATATTGTATTCTTTTTGGTATCGATTTTTGCTTTAACAGCGGAGGGTATTGTCGTAAGGTTGGATATGTTGATTCCCGCGGTATAGTGGAAAACGATGCTGTATGATTTGAGGTCGGCAGAGTGATCATTTACAGCAGAGAAGTTGATCTTTGTTGCCGCCCCTGGGTTGATTTTGGCTGCCTCAGAAATAAGATCAGCATGAGAGATTGTTCCTGCTAAGGATATTTCATATGAACCGGGCAAACATAAGACTATAAACATAAGGCAATTAATGATAATTATCCTCTGCATAGCGCTTTTCCTTCTATATTGATAATGTTATGCAGTATGCTCCTCTAAAAAATTTTTTTGTTGGTATTTAGCAATTACGGTGCCGAGATAAGATGTTCTATGGCATTTAATGAATTAGATGAAAAAATGTGTTAATATCATCATCAATATGTTCCTGTTTTTGGTGACAAGTTCACGCAAAAGTTAAAGAAGGATGGCTTTACTTTAAGCCTCACTTTTGTTTTCCTGAAAGTGTTCCCAATTGGTTTTGGATCGATGTTTGTATAAAAAAAATTAACAAATAAATGCCGCTATTAATTTGGGGTATAAAATTTGTTTGCTTTTTGTGATGCCAGATCAACATTTTTTCAATAAAGCGGGATATAAAATTGAGCTGACAGAATTTGGACTTCGAAAGCAGGAATACTAAAAACATGTTGTGATAAAAAGATATATTGTATATTTTTGTGTTTAGATTGCCTTTGAGAATATTATGATTATAATTTTTTCGGACATTTAAGAAGGGACGGAGCTTTCTCAATATCCCTGACAAAATAGAGATTGTTATTTTTTGATTAGGTTGTCCCTTTTTTTTGCCATAACCGAAATATTCTGTTATATAATCTCGTCCATTAAACAATGCACCATGTCGGCCCGAACTTGCTTCGGCGATGTGTCATCGAGATATTGGTCGGGAAATTGTCAGCAATAATGATATCCCGAAATTCCATGTTTTTCTTATAGGATTTTTGGCCTTGGAGCCAAGACAATGAAAGGTACCAGCTGAACCTGTTGTCCCTTTTCAATGAAATTCAGCGGCGGTTGCCTCAAAAACAACCGCGATCCGCGAAATAAATCAATAAGTCAAACAATGTTGTTTATGCCCATCATGCAGGCTTGAGCCTGTTTGGCAGGATTATATTTAGCCCCTTTCGGAGGGCAATAATTTGTCTGAATTGCCGCCATTGTTAATCATGGTCGGCTAAATAAAACCTATTTGTGAAATTTTGGAGTCAAAGACGTCATGATTGAAAAAACGAAATGTACTTTATTCAGTGGTGGTATGAAAGGCGCGGAAGCTGCATTTGGTGAAGCTGCCGAAAAATGGGGGCTGCAAGAGGTTAATTTTTCCTATGAAGGACATGCGATGGAGCGGGACAAAAATGTGACAATACTCACCGAAGATGAGCTTGCCCGCGGGGATATCAGCATGGACCTTGTCTCAAAATTGATGAATAGAACGTATTACGAAAAGAAAAAAATAAGAAAAGTTTTGCAGTCGATTTTCCACATGGTCAACAAGGGCCATCAGGTTTTTGCCGTAGGTAAAATTCTGGAAGATGACACTGTCAAAGGTGGAACTGGTTGGGCTGTTGAGCTTGCAAGACTTTTCAACCGTCCTGTCAGTGTTTACGATCAGGAGCAGAAAGCCTGGTTTTCCTGGAAAGAAAATGCCTGGAAACCGGATACGCCCATCATTTCATTTGATACGATAGCAGGCTCCGGAACACGTAATCTGACCGATGACGGTAAAGCTGCGATTGAAGACCTGTTTGCTCGTTCATTCGGGGCAAATCAATAATTTCCTTGACAAGCAATTAGTGGATAGTTTATGTAGCACGTTTTTTATGTGTATTTTGAAACGGCCCTGCTTTAAGGGCCGTTTTTTTTAATTGTAATACCCATCGTTAATTTTTCCCCCCGGGTGGAGACATATAGCAATACTGAGCAAAAAAATTAGAGGAAACAGAGATGCAGAAAGATTTGTCAAAAGTGCGTAATATCGGAATCAGCGCCCATATTGATTCCGGGAAAACGACCCTGACGGAAAGGATTCTTTTTTATACCAACCGTATTCATGCCATTCACGAGGTGCGCGGCAAGGACGGGGTCGGCGCAAAGATGGATTCCATGGAGCTGGAAAAGGAGAGGGGCATTACCATCCAGTCTGCTGCAACCTATTGCAGCTGGAAGGATTACTCCATTAATATTATCGACACCCCAGGGCATGTGGATTTCACTATTGAAGTGGAGCGTGCCCTGCGAGTCCTTGATGGTGCTGTTCTGATTCTTTGCTCCGTGGGCGGTGTGCAGTCGCAGAGCATCACGGTCAACCGGCAGATGTCCCGCTACAAGGTCCCGCGAGTCGTTTTCATCAATAAATGTGATCGGACCGGAGCAAACCCGGAGCGGGTCACCAAACAGGTCAGGGAGAAACTGGGGCTGAATGCTGTTATGATGCAGTTACCTATCGGCCTTGAAGGCGACCTCAAGGGAGTCGTCGATCTGGTTAAGATGAAAGCTCTTTACTTCGAGGGAGATAGCGGCGAAAAAATCAGTGAGGTAGAAATTCCGGCGGATTTGATGGATGAGGCGATGGCAAAACGCGAAGAAATGCTTGATGCCGTATCGATGTTCTCCGATGAATTGATGGAGGCCGTTCTTGAGGGCGAGCCTACTGAGAAAATGATCATGGAAGCGATCCGCAAGGGCACTCTCTCTCTGGAACTTGCCCCGGTCTTTATGGGATCGGCTTACAAAAATAAAGGTGTGCAGTGTCTGCTTGACGCCATTAACCTGTATATGCCGAGCCCAACGGATATCAGAAATGTGGCGCTGGATCTTAACAAGAATGAGGAGGAAGTCGTGCTGACTTCCAAATCCGAAGATCCTCTCGTATGTCTGGCTTTTAAATTGGAAGATGGTCGTTACGGCCAGCTCACCTATATTCGCATCTATCAGGGAAAGATGAAAAAAGGTGATACCATCATCAACAGCCGGACCGGCAAAAAGGTGAAGATAGGCCGACTTGTTCGCATGCATTCGGATGAAATGGAAGAGATCGAGGAGTCCGGCGCAGGAAATATCGTTGCTCTCTTCGGCATCGATTGCGCCTCTGGAGATACTTTCACATCCAGCGACATCAATTATTCCATGAGCTCAATGCACGTTCCGAATCCTGTTATCTCGCTTGCCATCATTCCGGTGGATAACAAAGCGCAGGCTAACATGTCCAAGGCGCTTAATCGTTTTACCAAGGAAGATCCGACATTCAGAACATACGTTGACCATGAAACCAATGAAACCATTGTCAGCGGTATGGGCGAGCTGCATCTGGATGTGTATATAGAACGAATGAAGCGGGAGTATGGTGCTGAAGTGCAGGTCGGTGCACCACAGGTTGCTTACCGGGAGACAATTACCCGGCGTGCCGAGTTCAACTTTACCCATAAGAAACAGACCGGCGGTTCCGGTCAGTACGGTCGTGTCGCCGGGTATATTGAGCCCTTGGCCGAGGGAGAATACGAATTTGTCGACAATATTGTTGGCGGCGTCATCCCGCGGGAGTTTATTCCATCATGCGATAAGGGTTTTCAAAAAAGCCTGGAGAAAGGGGCTCTGGCAGAGTTTCCTGTCAGTGGTATCCGCTGTGTCATTAACGACGGTGCCTCCCATGCCGTCGACTCCTCGGATATCGCTTTCCAGCTGGCCGCCATCGGTGGTTTCAAGGAAGGATATGCAAAGGCGGGTCCCGTGCTCATGGAACCTATCATGAAAGTTGCCGTCGAAGGACCGACCGAGTTTCAGGGGTCGGTTATGGGGAGCCTGAACCAGCGACGCGGCATCATTATCGGTACACTTGAGGAAGGGGATTACACTGTGGTCGAGGCTGAAGTTCCGCTTTCCGAGATGTTCGGTTATTCGACAGTGCTTCGTTCCCTTACCCAGGGGAAGGCGGAATTTACCATGGAGTTCAGCGACTATAAGCAGGTGCCCAAAAATGTTGCCGAAAGTTTGATAGAAGATTTCCGTAAGAAAAAGAAAGAGCAGGGGAAATAGGAGTAACAATATGTTGAAAGAGGATCTGATTCTGAAAAATCCGCTGCGTGTAATCAGCCCGGCGGACAAGGGCAAAACTGAAGCCCCGAAAATGGGACTGCTTATCTCCCGGGCCGGTTTAGGGAAAACTGCAATCTTGGTACAGATAGCCATAGACAGCATGTTGCGCGGTAAAAAAGTTTTACATGTCAGCATCGGCCAGACGCTCGAAAAAACAAAAATCTGGTATGATGATATCTTCCATAATATCGCTTCCGCGGTGAATCTGGATGGTGCTGCCGAAATAGAAGAAGAACTCATGACTCAACGGATGATCATGACATTCAATGTAGAGAGTTTCGGTGTTGCAAAATTGCGCGAAAGGCTGAAAGATCTGATTGATCAGAATATATTTCGCCCTGATTGTATACTTGTTGATGGTTTCGATTGTTCTGCATCACCCGACAAGATTTTTGGAAAGATGGCAGAACTTGCCGAAGATCTTAACGTTGAGATCTGGTTCTCCGCTATATGTCATCGGGATGATGCCAGAGTGAGTAAATCCGGTGTTCCCGCGCCATGCCACGAAACCGACAATATGTTTGACACAATTATCTTTTTGCTTCCTGATGCAGAAAAGAAATGTGTGGGATTGAAAATCCTCAAGCACGGCGGTAAATTTGATGTGGATAAATCGGGTCTGACTCTTGATCCGTCCACCTTGCTTATTCTTAACAGCTGATCGTTCGTCACAACGAACGCTTAGCTTATGGTAACAAAGCGATTTTTTGAGAAGTTGATTTGCTGATTATTCTTTTTATGGATGGGATTACGGGATTCTGATCCAACCTGACCGCTGCAGGATTCGAATCCCCGGTCCCGGTGCATATTGTCATGAGATTTCGTCCATGCATTGACCTCCACAACGGCTGTGTCAAACAAATCGTTGGATCTACACTATCAGACTCGGGGGCTGCGTCTCTAAAGATAAATTTTGCCTCAACCCACTCAGCCGCTTATTACGCTGAGATGTACAAGGCAGATAATCTGACCGGAGGGCATGTAATCATGCTGGGGCCGGGAAATGAAGCTGCCGCCAGCGAGGCCATGCGTGCATGGCCTGGTGGTCTGCAGGTCGGAGGAGGCATTAGCGTTGATAATGCTGCGGGCTGGCTGGATAAAGGCGCGGCGGCTGTTATTGTCACTTCTTATGTTTTTCAAAATGGAAAAATTCATGAAGAACGGCTACGCGCATTAATGACTGCCGTGGGACGCGAGCACCTCGTCCTGGATTTAAGTTGCCGGAAAAAGGGTGATGATTATTTTATTGTCACCGACCGCTGGCAGAAATTCACCTCGGTGACCGTTACAGAGCAGTCACTTGCATACTTTTCCTCATTTTGCTCTGAGTTTCTTATCCATGCTGTTGACGTTGAAGGAAAATGTGCCGGGATTGAAGAAGAGCTTGCGGAAAAACTCGGGAGATGGACACAAATCCCTACAACGTATGCCGGGGGAGTGAAAAGTCTGGCCGATATGGAAAGATTGCAGGTGCTGGGCAAGAATCGGCTTGACGCCACAATCGGCAGTGCACTTGATATTTTCGGCGGTAAAGGTATTACCTATGCCGAGGCGGTAGCATTTCACCGTCGTTCCTGTAACCTCTCTTAGCATTTTACGGCAAATAAACCGCTCATCGGAAAATCTGAAATGGGCAGATGGTATGTACTTCTTGTTCTGGGCATCTGCTGCATCAGCACCTCGGCTATTCTGG
>QKJV01000482.1 GCA_003249165.1 Desulfobulbaceae bacterium
TCAGCGCGCTTTGCGATTGGCTGAATTGTCTATTGACACTCTGGTCTGCGGGGCGCTGTCCAGACCGCTGCACGGAATCCTTCACGCATACGGCATTCAGGTTGTTCCGTTCGTAGCTGGGGAACTGCAGCAGATAATCGAGGCATGGCTTTCCGGAAATTTGCACAATGAAACCTTTGCCATGCCGGGTTGTTACCAAAGAGCCCATAGCTCACAGGGACGCCTAGACCAGAACAAAAAAAATCGTTTCCTGAATAATTGGGCGGAAGATTAATTAGAAGATCAAGAAGTTACTAACTTATTTTCATAAACAGTGGAGGACATGAACATGCCCAGAGGACAAAGAACAGGCTCCATGGGAATGGGAGCCATGACAGGTAGGGGAGCCGGATTCTGTGCGGGATACGGAATGCCCGGTTACGCCAATACAGGACAAGGACGAGGAGCAGGCGGTTGCGGGTGGCGACAACGCAATCGTTTTTCCAGTGCCGGAAAGCAGGGCGGCGGAGGGTGGTTCAATTTTATCGCTCCCGGCAATCAGGGTGACGCAAGAGAGAGGGAAAAGGCTACTTTACGCAACAGAGCAGAAGCTCTCCAGACGGAACTGAATCATTTACGGGAGCGGCTTGACGAGATGGAGCCCTGAACGCAAGGCGGCGGGGTTACCGGGCGGCGTCGCTTTTACGCCTGTATTCTCATAAAAAAAGACGATCAAAAAAAGAATATATAAGGAGAGGAAGACTGAAGATGCAAAGCACCGACATAAACGCGGCAAGCCCCGGTCAAATGGATCCGGATAATCAAGCCCGCCAAACTGGAAAAACCTGTGGAAGCTGCGGTGACAGCAGTTGTTCCACCACCCAGCGTGACCTGGAAGAAAAGGCTGCGGAATTTGCCGAACGCGTTAAACTGCAAGCCCGGCTCGGCAATATAAAGGTAGGAAAAAGTACTGTAGCGACCAATCTTGCCATCGCGCTGATGCAGGCAGGCAAAAAGGTTGGTCTGCTTGATGTTGACATCCACGGTCCCAGCATACCAACCATGCTTGGCTTGGAAGGCCAGACAATCCGGGGTGAGGGAGAGGATCTGCTTCCCGTTGATGTCGGCGGATTCAAGGTCATGTCCATCGGCTTTCTCCTGAGAAATCCTGATGATGCGATAATCTGTCGCGGACCGATGAAAATAATGGTCATCAAGCAGTTTCTCCGTGATGTAGCTTGGGGTGAACTCGATTTTCTCATCATTGATTCACCTCCCGGGACCGGTGATGTTCCTCTTACCGTATGTCAACTTATCGAAGAACTTGACGGTGCGGTAATTGTTACCACCCCGCAAAAAATCGCTACCATCGATGTACGTAAGTCAATCTCCTTCTGCCGTGAACTGAAAGTACCGATTCTTGGCGTAGTGGAAAACATGAGCGGCTTCGCCTGCCCAAAATGCGGAGAAATAACCCAGGTTCTTTCCGCTGGTGGAGGCAGAGGTATCGCAGAGGATATGCATGTTCCCTTCCTAGGGGCAATTCCCATGGACCCGATGGTCGCGGAAGCGTGCGACAGCGGAAGAACTTTCATCAGGCATTATGCAGAATCTCCTACCGCAAAAATTATGCAGGATATTATTGCCCCAATCGCCGCCCTCGACCGAGAAAAAACGAAGACAGCTCAGACGACTCAGGAACAAACTGTTCAACCGGCACCGAACAAAGCAAATGGCCATAAAAGAATCGTTATCCCACTGGCCGATGGCAAGCTTACCAGCAATTTCGGCCACTGTCCGGCATTTGCACTGGTTGATGTCGATCTGACAGACAAAACCATCATCAAACGGGAAGATATTGAAGCTCCCCCTCATGAACCAGGTCTTTTGCCCCCATGGCTGACTGAGAGAGGAGCTGATTTGATTATAGCAGGAGGGATGGGGCAACGGGCAAAACAGCTTTTCATCGAACAGGGAATCGAGGTTCTGGTAGGAGCGCAACCGGATACTCCCGAAAAACTTGCAAATAATTACATGACGGGGTCTCTGAAACTTGGTGAAAATGCCTGTGATCACTGAAAGCTGCCCAAAGATCACTACCGAAGATGGACAGGCAAACAGCCTGCTATACGGTGGAAGCAATCTATGGTCGCTGAATTTGTCATTTACCCCGGAAGCTGATGGGAGTGTTACGGCACAATTCAAGGCCCACAGCGGGCTGCAGGGCTACGATGGTATCCTGTATGGCGGAGTCATAGCCGCATTGCTTGATGCAACTATGACTCACTGTCTCTTGCATCACAACGTCCAGGCAATGACCGGTGACCTGCGCGTTCGTTTCGTCAATCCGGTAGGCTGTAACGACCTGCTGGCAATAAAAGCCTGGATAGTTGAAAGCTGTCCGCCACTTTATCACCTGCAATCGGAAATTACCGTTGACAGCTGCATCATGGCCAGAGGAAAGGCAAGGTTCATGCACCGCGAAGGATTGTCATGTCCAAGACAAAGTTAAAAATAACCATTCTGGTTGACAATCGCGCCCAAGACGGATTGATCCCGGAACATGGTTTTTCCCTCTGGATCGATACCGGGCCAACCAGAATTCTCTTCGATACCGGCCAGGGACCAGCCCTGGTTGAAAATGCAGCCAAAATCGGGATCGATCTTGGCCAAACCGATATTCTTGCGCTGAGCCATGGCCATTATGATCATACAGGAGGAATTCCCCATGTCCTGCAAGCTTCCCGTAAGGCAAAGCTTTTCTGTCATGCCGGCGTAGTCCAGCCCCGTTATGCATTGCGAAATGGTACAGCAAAGTCAATAAGGATACCTAAAGCATCAATGGCCACCATTAACAAGCTGTCTGAAGAAAATCTTCAGTGGGTCTCCCGGGCGCGACTCATCAGCAAAGATACTGGGCTCACTGGTCCCATCCCGCGTGAAACGACCTATGAGGATACTGGCGGGCCATTTTTCCTTGATAGTGAAGGAAGACGAGCCGATTTAATTGAAGACGACCTTGCTCTCTGGATACGAACATCCCATGGGCTGGTCGTCTGTGTCGGTTGCTGTCATGCGGGTATCGTCAATACACTCAATCATGTGTTTCGGGTCAGCGGAACAAACAAACTTTACGCTCTCATTGGTGGATTTCATCTGATGAATGCGAACAAAGAACGTCTTGAGCGCACCATGGCCGCCCTGCGCTCCTTTGCGCCGGAGATGGTAATCCCATCTCACTGTACGGGAGAAAAGGGAACAAAAATACTGCGTGACGCTCTGGGCGACCGGATTGTTCTTGGTCAATCCGGGATTTGCCACACCCTTTGAAGGCAGGTGAATTTTTCACCGTACTTCTGCGCTGCCGGCTCCTTCGCCTCCTAGGGTGCCGGCAGCGATTTTTTTCTCACTTTCTTCCTTGCCAGTATCCTGAAAAAGAAGCCTATAAGTTTCCAAACCTAATCCACTTGATTCTCGCCGCTGAACTCCTTGCCTTTCAGCAGGATTTATGCTTCTGTTATAAGGAAAGAAGAAGCAGACCTCCGGCTGTTTGTGCTGACTAAACTGAGAAAATAAACTGTTTGCTGAAAGGATTCCGTCATGGGAGTTGCCGCGGATATCGTCATTATCGTTGTTGCAGCATTGATTGGTGCGCTTGTCGCCCAGCAGCTCAAACAGCCTCTTATTCTCGGTTATATTTTCGCAGGTATCGTAGTCGGGCCCCATACAGGCGGGGTTACCGTGGGTGACATCCACGAAATCGAGATGCTTGCTGAAATCGGTGTCGCCCTGCTGCTTTTTGCCCTTGGGCTCGAATTCTCTCTCAGCGAGCTGAAACCTGTATGGAACATCGCCCTGTTCGGCACCCATGTCCAGATCATCCTGACTATGGTCGTCGGGTTTTGTCTCGGCAAATATCTTGGCTGGAGTACGGCGAGCGCCCTCTGGTTCGGCGCCCTGATTTCCCTCTCAAGCACCATGGTCACGCTCAAGACCCTGATGAGCAGAGGACTGATGGGAACGCTTTCCAGTCGGGTAATGATCGGAATGCTGATCGTCCAGGACCTGGCGGTCATTCCCATGATGATAATTCTTCCTCAGCTTAGCAATCCGAAGGCAGGACTGGCACTGGTGGGAGTCGCCGTGCTCAAGTCCACTGTTTTCCTGGCGCTGATGCTATTGCTCGGCAGGAAGCTGCTTCCCCGTCTGCTGGCCTATGTGGCCCGCCGAAACTCCCGTGAGCTTTTTATTCTGTCTATTACTGCCATCGGCCTTGGTATTGGATACGCCACCTATCTTTTCGGCCTTTCCTTCGCCTTTGGAGCCTTCATAGCAGGGATGGTTCTCAGCGAATCTGATTACGGCCACCAGGCACTTGGCGATATCATTCCCCTTCGGGATGTTTTCGGTTTGCTCTTTTTTACTTCTGTGGGTATGCTTCTTGATCCGGCTTTTCTCTTTAACAACTGGAAAATCATTGTTTTTCTTGTCTGTATCATCTCATTTTTCAAAGGCTCCATTTTTTTTGTCCTCGCCATCCTTTTCGGCTATATCAACATTATTCCTATCGCTGTGGGGCTTGGTCTTTTTCAGGTGGGTGAATTCGCCTTTGTTCTTGCCCGGGTTGGGCTTGAGACGAAAGCACTCAATCACGAAATGTATTCGCTGGTACTGGCCATTTCAGTGCTGAGCATGGTAGCCACGCCCTTTGCCTCAGCTCTGGCTACGCCTCTCTATAAACTGAAAAAACGGTTCTTTCATTCTGAGCCTTTACAAACGGAAAATATCCCGCAAAGCGGGCTGCGGGATCATGTCGTCATCGCCGGTGGCGGCAGAGTCGGACAACATATTGCCAAGGTGCTGACACAGCTTCATCTGCCTTTTGTAATCGTTGAACTCAATCACCAACTAATGATTGAATGTAAAAACCAGAACTTTCCGGTAATCTTTGGCGACATGGGCCAACCCACGGTGCAGGAGGCTGCAAAAATTCATCACGCAAAACTGCTGCTGATAACCATCCCTGCTGTTGTCACCACTCAGACGATTGTTAAACAGGCTCACCATTTCAAGCCCGAGCTCCATATTATCGCCAGAGCCGAAGGAGTCGAACAGATGCAGGCGCTCTACGAAAGTGGTGTCTACATGGCCTTGATGCCTGAGATGGAAGCCGGACTTGAAATTGCACGTCAGGCCCTCATTCATCTTGAAATCCCGGCCACCGCAATCCAGCAGTACACCGATTCAGTCCGCAAACATCTTTATGCCCCGATTTACGGTTCAAATCAGGACCTGCAGCTTTTGACCAGGTTTGAAAATATCAAAAACATGCTTGAAATCTCCTGGGTAACCCTCCCTGTCGACAGTCCACTCGTCGGCAAAAGCATCAAGGACGCCGCAGTGCGTACGAAAACCGGAGCATCAGTCGTTGGAATTATCCGGGAAAAAATATTCCATCATAACCCGAAAGCCGATTATGCTTTTTACGCCGGTGATATGGTAGCGGTCGTCGGAAACCAGCAGGAACGAAAAAATTTCAAAAATTTGGCGGGAATAAATCGGGCCATCTGACAGACAGGAGGAACGTTATGAAAAAAATATGTGCGATTATAACAGGTTTCATGTTGCTCTTTGCGGCACTTCGTTCTCTTCCAGTTGCCCACGCAGACGAAGATGTCCCCCTGTCGCAGGGGCAAACGATTTATGTCGCCGCTTATTCGCACATTTATGCCGGGAATCGAGAATTGCCTATGTTACTCACCGTGACACTCAGCATCAGAAATACCGATATCCGCCAGCCCATAACAATCACGAAAGTGGACTATTACGGAACAAATGGAGAATTTCTCCGCAAATACGCCGATCACCCTGTAACCCTGCGCCCATTGGAATCTACCAGGTACATAATTCCGCAAAAAGACAAAACAGGAGGGGCCGGAGCAAACTTTCTGGTCGAGTGGAAATCCGGAAATCCCGCCAATCCTCCACTCGTGGAATCAATTATGATTGGTGCCGAAGGTCAACAGGGAATCTCCTTTACCTCGCGGGGACAGGTTATAACAAAAGTAAATAAGTAAGGAATAATTACCGACAGGCTGCCGAGAGGATCAGATACCTGCTTGCCAAACATCACCGGTACTTTCAGGCTGAAAACATCCTCAGATAAGAATAGCTGACCCGTTGTGCGGAAAAAAGGCGGGCCCATCAAAAACTTGTACTGGGGGGCCGCACATCAGGAGGTAAACAATTTACTGAATATTTTTCTAATTTTACTCGAAACCGCTTGAAAGGGCACGGTTCGGGGAAGAAACACTGAGAATAGACTCGATGAAGGCGTGAAAAATATGCCCGAGAGGAGAGCTGTGCGATATATATCCCCGGCAAAACCTTTATGATCAACTTATTTTCTGCCCACTGTTCTCATTTTTTGTCAGACGGTCAGCAGTACTCGTCTCTTTATTCCGGAGAATTTCCCTCAGCTCTCCTGTAATTCTGTCAGATCTGCGGATTTATATTTCCCGGCCCCCCGCAATCGGGCGTATAACAGGTGGCATTCTTAAAGCCACAAGCCTCCCCACAGCTGGGACATTTTTCCGGGGCATTTGGCGCCTGAAATGTTCTGCCGCAATTTCCGCACTTCCAGAAGGGATCGCCATTAACATCAACCATCTGCTGTTTGCCATCGGGCGCATAACCGCATTTGTTGCAAAATCCTTTTATCTCACTGAAATCTTTTCCGCATTTTTCGCAAATACCCTTTTTCATCTGTGTCATGATCGTACTCCTCATCTCCTTGTATATTTGTCAGGAAAACTCGCAGAAGATTTCCCAAACTGCCCCTTGCAAAAGAACAATGATGACATAAGAGCAGTTCTGTTCCCCGCTTCCCATCGGCCTTTGGAGTTTATCCTTTCAAGACCATTCCGATTAATCCATACAGAACCAAGACCTGCCTTTCGTTGCCGGAAGGCAGGTGCAACTTCATTCATACTCCGTAAAAAATTTCGGTTATTTCGCGGAGGATAAAAGTTTGTTGGAAAGAAGCTGAATATGCTTCATTTCTTCTTTGATAATGGCGGTTATACGGTCTTTACCATGACTGCTGGTAACCATATCCTTCATCCCGAGGTAGAAGGCAATTGAGTCTTTTTCTGTGGCAATCGCACCTTTCAGGATGCCTTCCATGGAAGCAAGATCCATGCTTTTATGATAAAAAACACGAGTATCGGCAAGTGCTTTGAGATACTGGGCGGCCTCATTTTCCGGATCAAAGGTCACTTCCTCTTTCTCAATTTCACTCAGGTTTTTTCTCATGTCTGCAAAGATCACTTCATGCTCATCTTCCATTTTCGCCAGTTCCAGAAGAAAATTTTTATCTTCATCATTGGAAACCCTGTCGGCGGCCTCCCTGTAGTATTTTGCACCGTTACGCTCAATCTGCTCTGCTATTTCAAAAATTTCGTCTGCGTTAAAATCCAGGCCCATCGTTATTCTCCTTATGATAAATGATAAAGTATCTTTGATTCATTGAAGTCGCCCGATATGCCGACGTCCATCCAGGCAGGAATCGTCGGGCATTCGGGAAGATTTCCGTATATCGGAATACTCCGCAGCATCTTGATTTATTCAATTCGACGGTCATTGCTAATCAAGGAAACAGTCTACAGCAGTGCTCTGAGCAGAATAACCGCACAGCTATTCACAGAAGGGAATAAAGAACTCCATGAATGAGAAAGACACATGCTGGAATTGAATTTTCTTCAACAATTGAAAGTAGATAGGGGCACAACCTGTCAAACTGATAGCTTATAGCAAGATGCAAATTATAAGCCAGATTAAATTTTATATTAAATAGGGGGTCTGAATGTGTCAATGAAAATAAGAAATTTTCTCGTCTACTTACAAACCTCTTTCCAACGAAGTTCAGGTCAATACTTTCGGGCAGAGCTCTCTTGTTGGAAGCCAAACTCATTTCATGGTAGGTTAGACCAGATGATACCTGCATTACTTTTAACCGGAGAAAGCAATGATTACGAAAAATGAAGGAGATAATCGCATGGAACTACCTTCGGTATACTCCATTGGTATACTCCATGGTGATATCAAAAACCTCGCTGAGGCCCCAAAAAACTTCGACGAATCAAAAAGAAAAGCAACCCTTGAGATCTTTCCCCAATTTCTCCAGGGTCTTGACGGCATAGTTCCTGGCCAGACCATTATCGTACTTTTCTGGCTGCACAAAGCAAACCGGGATGTACTCCAGGTTTATCCCCGCGGTGACAGATCAAAAGGATTACGCGGTGTTTTTGCAACACGCAGTCCGGTGCGACCGAACCCCATAGCTATTTCGGAACTCCATGTTCTGGCAGTGCACGACAATTTCCTCGATGTATCCGGTGTAGACGTTCTGGACGGGACACCAATTCTTGACATCAAAAAAAAAATCAGCCCCCTCTCGTAACCTCTGCATGGCCGAGACTGATTTTATCGGGAAGGCATTCCGCCAACCAATCGTCCAGCAGCTTTTGAGCCTCTAATCCATTAGTATAACAAACAATCTGCAGAAATGGATTTCCGGCAATCATGGCTGAAAGACGTTTATCCGCTGTTTTTCTGTACAGGCAGAAAACACGTTTGCCCATGCTCTGGGCAAGTCCGATCTCATAGCCTACCCCTAACGACGGCGTGGAAACCTCAGCAACAACCAGATCGGCTGCTTCCAGCCACTCCATATCACGTGTAAATATCTCCCCTTCGGTCAGCAATTTTTCCTTACCGAGCAGGGATGCGTCGCCGACATGCTCGGTAAGTACTCGTCCCCGGTTTTTCAGAAAAGAGATCAGCCGTGCATAAACATCGGCATCTTCCCGCCCCCCACGGATAGAACCCGCAAAATAAATATTGAGCATCTTCTCATTCACTGTTTTTTGCATAATGTAAACAAAATCCCCCTGCTTGAATCACCTCGGATCATTCTCATCCATTATTTCATATAATATCTTACGCAGGAGGATACGTTTTGCTCTCCAGGGCATTGCAGCAAACGGCATGTTTTTTCCAATATTTTTTTTATCGATTCGGTAACACCAGAACCCGTTGTCCACCTCAAAAACCGGACTGACCGCACCTGTCGGTAATTGGCCAAGAACCTTATCGACCGGGTCCAACGGATCAAGAAAACGGAGACCGAGCTTCCCTCCCAACTCTTTTGTTGCCCCCTGAGACATGGTTGCGGCAACTACATCGAAATTAACACCGGCCAGCAGTCGTTCCCTGGCCTCAGTGCACAAATTTTCCTGTTCCTGCCAGCGTTCGATACTGTCAAATCGATGGGCAAAACGAAAAACACCTCTCAACTCGACGCTTACCGGCGGTTTGCTCTCTTGTTTCTCAAGAAGCTCCAAAGCTTTTGGAAACGTGTCATGAGCAGCTTCATTAAATTCCCGGGCTCTCGCTTTCAAAGCAGCCTCAAGCTCCGTTCGGGGCAAAGGAGGCAGAATACCGCCCATTGATTTTGCCAGAATGGTTTCCAACAGATTATCATCGCTGACAGTTTTTCCTCGGGGCACGCCCGAAATACATGTAAGTCAAAGTGGGGCAAAACTGCTATCGGAATAACTTACCGCGCCTCGCAGACTCTGGGCATAACCCTCAATATCTTCTGTTTTACGCAACAGGTGTCCAAGGCTGAAAAGAGCAATTCCCGTGTAACCATTTTGCCGGGCAATAGAGGCTTCTTCACTTATCTGCTTGACATCTTTGATATAGGCACCGAGACCAGCCCACAGTTTAATCTTCGCATCAGGATATGTTCCCGCTGCGACCTCCCGCAGTTGTGCGCCTATTCTGTCAGTTTTCCCGAAATATGTCATGGGATACAATGCATCAACCAACCCTTCGCGCTCCCAGGTCCGCCAGTCCTG
>QKJV01000331.1 GCA_003249165.1 Desulfobulbaceae bacterium
CAGATAGTTCCACCGAAAAGCTCAAGGAGTAAGAGAAATCACTCACCTTTATTCGATGAAAATTGCTGAGCAACTTGAATCCCAACCAGTCGTGCGACGAAAACAGCGGTGAAGAACTGGCCAAGTATGGCTTCCGTCTGGCATAGTGCTGCTGCCTGTCTTGTTTGAGGAAGTATATCTCCATAGCCCAGTGTAGTCAGAGTGACATAGCTGAAATAATAAAAATAATGGAGTTGATTTGAAATTGTCGATCCTTCGGCAAGGATATCGCCTTTAAATGAACCGGGAATCATGAACTCGAGGATGCTATACATGGTACCCCAGAGTAATCCGAGAATTAAGTAGAGGCACAGTACTGCACTGATGAGATTTGAGTTCACTAATTTTACGGAAAAAATATATTTGCTAAAAGAGTATACAAGAAAAATAAGGTATAAACAGAGAAGGAATCTTGATACCTTGTCCGACAAGTCGATCAAACCCAACGATCCGATCCACATAAGAGAAAGCGTGACAACAAGAAGGAAAATTGCGCCATTAATTAATCTGGCTTTTTTGTGAATAGCGTAGACCGCGAGTATGAGCGTTGCAGAAAGGATTATATCGAGGATGATATGGGCAGCAGGAAGTGATTCAATAAACGGTCCAATCATTAAGTATATAAAAAAACAGAAAAGAAGATATTGAAAAAGATTATTTTTATATGATGGAAACTTCATGCAACAGACCTCTGCTACGACAATGCTTGTGCTGAAAGTTTCTTTCACACCATGAAGGTGGAAACTATCCACGGTGAACGTTTTGCCACTCGTGAAGAGATGCGCCGCACTGTGGTTTAATATATTGAAGTTGATTACAACCGCATTCGTCGTCATAGTGCGAATGCCCGTATCAGTCCTATGGCATTTGAAGCTCTAAAAGCAGCTTAACTAGATGTACACTCAAAACGGGCAGGATCAAAACAGCCGATAATCTAAATCAGAAGACAGCAGCAGACGAAAATTAGGAGTGTTGCTTCTTTTTGAACATGACTATTCCTCCGCTATTTTCATTGCTTTGACAGTTCATTTAGGTCTGCTTCTCTTCAGTTTTTGTAAGCAAACCAATCAGGGGCTTTGCCGAGACACCGTGTAAAAGAACGCTGAGTGCGATACAGCACACTGCCGTCATAATTATTGTCTCTCCATGGGGAAGTTTCGCGTTGGCCACCATTATACCAAATACGACGGTTGCCAGTCCCCGTGGACCAAACCAGCCAACAAACAATTTCTCCCTGGTTTGCAGTTCAGTATTATGCAGTGACAAAAAAACAGGAAGTATACGTACCACCGTCAGGCTGAGAACGGCATAGATAATATTCTCCCAGGAAAAGGCCGTCACCGTATAGCTGACAATTGCTGCCCCGAAAATCACCCATGTCAACAGAGACAAGGCCTCTCCCGCACCTTCAGAAGCTGCCAGATAGGTTTCCTTGTGTTTCCTTTCTAGGCCACCAAAGAGCAGCCCGCCACTAAAGGCAGCAATAAAGCCGCTGCCACCGAAAACTTGGGCAATAGCAAAGCAGGATAAAGAGAGGGCGATGACAGGGAGTTGTTGCCAGACTTCATTGATTAATTGAAACCGTACGCACAATTTTAGCAAACAACTGGCGACAAGCGTAACGCTTACTCCAATCAATGCGCCGATACCAATTTGCTCAAAAACCAATTTTAAAGCAAATGCAACCGGTTGATCACTACCTGTCGAACCAACTGTTATTGAAAGGAAGGTCAATAAGACCGGGACGCAGATTCCATCGTTGAGGCCACTCTCAATATTCAACCCTTCACGAACCGGAGCCGGAACCTTTTGGTCTGAAACAACGGCCGCCCCCAGAGCTGCATCTGTCGGTGCGAGAATGGTAGCAAGAATAATGAGCTCAAGCAGACCAAAATCGGTAAAAACGGCCCAAGCAATTAAAGCGCCCAGCACTATTGTCAGAGGCAGGCCGATAAGCAAAAGGCGCTGTGGTATCTGAAAGTTTTTCCTGAGAACAGCCAGATCCGCATTTGCTGCGTCGCTGAAAAGAACAAGCGCAAGTGTTAATTCGGCAAGAGTCCGGATCCCCTCACCCTCGATATTAAGATTGAGGATATCAAACCCAAGAGGTCCCGTAATCAAGCCAAACAAGCTGAAAATGATGGCGCCACTAAAGGGCGTACGAGCAAAACCACCACTCGCTATACTGTAAAGAAAGGCGAAGACAGCTATTATCGAAAGGTTATCGTAAAATTCCATTGAGTCCCCTTGTAGGCGTCGATCGTGGTCTCGCCTTCGAAACGCTGGAAGCCCGTGGCCATGTTGCCGGTGACGGTCGCCAGTCCCATGGTCTCGACTGCGAACGTGTTTATTCTTCATGTATTCCTCAGAGTACGATTCGCATGGGCCTACCCTCTTTTTTTTCGCAAATATCGTTAGTTGATGGTGTACTTGTAGAGCTTGCCGTCCTTATGATCACCACAAAATTCTTGTCCGGGTCGGCCACTAGGTCGAGATTCTCAAGTGGATTGCCGTTCACCAGGATCAGGTCGGCCAGCGCACCTTCCTTCACAACACCCAATTCACCAGGATACGGATATCGTGGTCCGCTCAGCTTGAGGAGCTGTGCGTTGTCGTGGGTCGCCATCTTCAACACTTCATAGGGAGTATACCACTTTTCCATCTTGGAAAGAAACTTGCCCTGTTACTTGTTCAGTGCGGAATCGGACAAAAGCTCTGTACCGAAGGCGGTCTTTACCTTGTATTTCTTGGTCAGCGCGATGGCATTCCCCAAGCCGGCTTGCATTGCACATACTTGGCGGTGCTGATGGGGTTTTCAAACGTGAAGGCGTCCTCGTCTCCTACCGACATGGGTTCCATTCTCTACCACATGCCCTTCTCAGCCATTATCTTCGTGGTCTTTTCTTCTATGAAGAAGCCGTGCTCGACAGACATGGCGCTGGCTTCGATCCACTGCTGGATAGCGGCATAGGTGTTGGCACGGATCATGACATACGTATTCCAGGACTTGGCCACATCGAAATGAAGTAGTCAAATAAAAGTAGACAGAGATGGACCTGATCCCAGACAGAATCGGGACATACTTAAGATGAAAATTGGCAGTCTCAATTTGCCCTATGCAGGCAAAACTTGAGATGTTTCCTGATTATACGTAACAAAAATATACCGATGATGTAGTATGCTATGGTCATCAACGTCCTGTTTTTTCTGCAAAAGAAAAAGGAGGCGAAAATGGCCGACCAAATCAGTATATTAAACAATCCCTATCAGATTGACTGG
>QKJV01000183.1 GCA_003249165.1 Desulfobulbaceae bacterium
ACCCCATTGCCTGCTCTTCAGGACCGTAAGCATCAACGATGATTTTCATTGTAATGCGCTCTTCTCTTTCTTCATCGAATGCAGCTTTCATTTTCATAGGAAGAAGATCCTCATGCAAAATATTTTTCCAGAAGAACTCCCCCCGAAATAACACTTGCTGCCAGCAGTAACAGAACGACAGCACATCCAGTTCCTCGAGATTGTCCTTTGGGATCTCCCCTCTTCGAATCTTCATCGAAGAGCAGACACATTTCGTTGACACCGTCACCATCGTCTTCGAACAGGTCGAGGGGGTCCTCATCGTTGATCATATCTCAAACCTTTACAGAGCTCTCTGAGATGTAATTTCATTATAATTAGCCAATATCAAACAAAAAATCAGTAACCACCGGCAAAGCCGGTGGTATTAAAATGTGAACCGCTCAAAGCGGTATGGGCAAAAGATTAACTGACCACCATTCGGTGGTCGCCTATTTAAATAACCTGAAAATCGGGTAAAGCGTACATCTTAAGCCAAAAGCACAACTCCATCAGCACGGTTTTGTTGAAAATCCGTGCTTTTTTTCTTGCTTTTTAAAGTGTTCGTATTATATTTATGCGTACATTTAAAGGGAGGTATGTCCATGGCTAAGCCAATAACAGGAAAAACTCATGTCGGTGAACGGCGTGAAAAGCGTTCAAATGGCGATATTTACGTCTATGAAAGGATTACGGCCTACAACGAAAAAACCAGAAAGACCTATACGGTCAGCCAGAAGCTCAAGGGAAAAATCAAGTCGGGAACGCAGGAAATTGTGCCGACTCGACCGAAAAAATACAAAAGCGATGAAGGGTTTGTCGATGCAACACGTCGGCATACCGGCCTCACTGACATCCTGGCATGGGTTGGCAAGGTTTCCGGCATTGATGATGATGTACGTGCTTCATTCAGCGAGGGTGATGCGGCGAAGATGCTTTCTATCGCACGCTACTGGATTGGTTCCGGTGGCAACACGCTGCCACGTCTTGAGAGCTGGCAGGTGATGCACCCTCTTCCCTATCGTGAAGCGATCACTGAAGACGTGTATGGTGACCTGTTTAAGGATGTTGGCCGCAATGAAGAAGGCGTACAGCGCTATTTTTCAGCTCGGGCGGCACGCCTGGGAGAGTCTCCTGTGCTGGCCTTTGACTCAACCACCATCTCGACCTACTCTGAAAATCAGTCGGAGGCTCGGAGAGGGTTCAATAAGGATGGCGACGGACTCAACACGATCAAGCTTTTGACCTTATATTCCGTGAAGGCACGCGAACCAATGGCCTTCACCAAACAACCAGGCAATATTCCGGATGTCATATCCATTGAAAACACTCTGACACAACTCAAGTGTCTCAATCTGGAAAATCCTCTGGTCGTCACTGACAACGGCTACTACAGCCAGAAGAACATGACGGAATTCGCTCTGCGCAATGTGAAGTTTCTGACCCTGGTTGATCCAAATATTGTCTGGGTCCGCGAGACGGTTGATGCGCTCCGTGCAACACTGGCGGCAATGTCCAGCACTTGTCCCCGTTCGACCCGTCTATCTGCGGAGCAACTTCTCTTAGAATGCACCAGTTCAGCCGGGTACGCCAGCGATCACGCGATGGCAAGGTCGCCGGTGATGAAGAAACGATCTCGCGCCGCCTGTATGTGCATGTTTACTACTCTCCCGACAACGAAGCCAAGAAAGAACTCGCCTTCCGTAAGGACCTGCTTGAACTGAAGGCACAAATAGAAGCAGGAGAAACCGAGTTCACGAAATCAGCACAAAAGAAAATAGACAAATACCTGACCTGTTCCAGAAAGGGGCGTGGGGGACATCTGAAGGTGAGCTTCAACGACAAAGCCATTACCGAAGCAAAGAAGTACTTCGGCTATTTCGCCCTCGTCAGCAACCAGACCATGGATACATTTACCGCACTTGAAAACTATCGGCTGCGAGAAAAAATCGAAGAACTCTTTGCCGTGCAGAAAGGGAGGCTCGACGGTTCACGACCCCGCACATGGTACCCGGATAATCTGCGTGGAAGACAGTTCACACAATTTGTCTCGCTGGGCTATCATTGTTTCCTTACGAAAAAAATAAAGCAAGTACAAGCCAAGCTCGGGAAGAAAGAACCTGGTAAAACCGAGGCACTTATCAAGCTCGAAAAGAAACTGGAAAACTGGCTTGCACAACGCTCTCTCGCCCAGATACTGGATTGGTTCGACTGCATTGAAACCACTAAGGTACAAACTGCTATGGGCAGTTATCGATGGTCTACAGAATCAGTGGCCAGAGATGGACTGTTTTTGAAGTACTTGGGAGTAGACACCAAATAGTGTACGCTTTGCCCGACTTTCAGGATAGTATATTATGCTTAAAACAAGAACAAAGCGGAGAAACAATGAATGATGAAAAACAGACCAGTTTCTGCAGGGGAATACCATATAAAAAGGCAAACCACCTTGCCTATCTGAGAATAGAACAGTCTCTGTTTGAAACCGAAGAAGAAAAAGAGTTGAAACAGCGGAATATCTGTTGTGCCACCTGCGGACATCCGGTGACAAGAGTTTTGGAAAAAATCACCATCCGTGGAATGCATGAATGGGCATTTCCGCTGTACAACGAAATCATCCAGCTCGGATGCTACCGAGATGCGAAAGGATGTGTCGGTGTTCAACAGGTCTCCCACGGGTATTCCTGGTTCCGCGGGTACGCCTGGCAAATTCAAGTGTGTGAAAATTGCTATACTCAGTTGGGGTGGAAATATATTTCTGAGGATGAAAGTTTTTACGGGCTGATTTTCAATACTCTCCAGGACGAAGAATCAAAAACAACTGAAGATCGAGAATAATTGAAAACACCTCCCCGAACAAAGAATAAGATAAATACGGGGCCTAGATAGTATCTGTCCATAAATGGCTATTTTTTCCCTCGAGTATCGAAGAACAAAGCCGGCAGTTCGGGTGGGTCGGAATAACCGCTGTCAGGGATGTAAAAAAGGCATCCGAAGGCTCATCTCGGAGTCCGTCCCCAGGGTTTCAGACAGGTGGGGATACCGTTTTCTGAAAACATGACGCATGGCCTTGTTGTCTTTGAGAACAATGGCCTTGAACCCGGGAATGCCGTTTGTTTTTGCGATTGTTTCCAGCTGCTTCAGCATCAGGGAGGCGACGCCCATGCCCTGTAACCGTTCGCTGACGACAAATGCCGTCTCGGCATAGTCGTCGTCCTCCTCGCAGGCATAGGAGGCCACAGCAATTATCTCGTGGGTGCCGCCGCGCATGACGAGTCCTATCAGGGCCATCTGTTTCCGGTAATCCACGCTTGACCACTGATCCTGCATCACCTTGTGGTCGAAGATTTTTTTCCGATAGAAAAACCGGTAATAAATGGTTTCTTCTTTCAGGGAATAAAAGAAATTCCTGGAGTTGAGTTCGTCGGAGGGAAGGAGTGGCCTGACCTCCAAGGTCCGCCCGTCCTTCAGGGTAAAGCTGGTCTTGTAGTCTTCCAGAAACAGCAGGTCGTCCTCCAGGGAAGGAGTCTGATCTGCGAAAATATAATGGCGGCTTTTTGCCATCTGGATAATCTGTGCCCGGAATTTGGGATGGGCTATCTGGGCCATCTCCATAACCCTCTGGTAGATACTTTTCCCCTGGAGTTCGGCAATCCCGTATTCGGTGACCACAAAGTTGACATCACCTCGAGTTGTGGCGACTCCGGCGCCTTCGCTCAGATGGGTGACAATTCTGGATACCTGACCATTCTGCGCCGTGGAGGGGAGGGC
>QKJV01000393.1 GCA_003249165.1 Desulfobulbaceae bacterium
TCTTTATGGGAGGGTTTGTAGACTGGGTTTTCACTTCCCTTGTTTATTTTTTCTACAAATGTTCCGATAGCTGGTTCGAGTGAATCTTTTCTCTGATTCATGATATTGTCCTCCAGAGAATGCGGTAAATTTAAGATTGAGCTCATCCCAAAACCCAGTTTTAATCTAATTATCCAGGATATTCAGGATTGCTTCATAAACAAGGCTAGATTTATAGCTTAAATATGAGATCAAAAGAAGCAAATTTTGAGTTTTGGGATCAGCTCGGATCAGCTCATTCAAATTCTTGATAATTCTATTATATACAGCTTTTTTCTGAGTAATAGCCAATTTCTATTTCATTAATTTCAATTGGACATTTCAGATCAATACAATAAAAGACAGATAAAGAGGGCAAATAATGAAAAATAGCAATTCCTTGTTGATATTATCCATATCTCTGATAGCTATACTATCTGCTGGATGTGTTCTTGATGATAGCCAGGACACATCGCCTGCCGAAGCAGCAGACCTTGAACAAATGTACAGAGATGCAATAGAAGATGCAATGGTAGCCGATGAGGACGAGATATACAACGAACTAACACCGATTACCGAGTCCAATACCGAACTCCAATGGATGGAATATTCCGGGGAAGAATATGTTCTTGTAGTCACATGGACCAAACATCCAGAGAGTTATCCTGTAGGGTCAAACGTATCCACATGGTGGGGAGACACATGGGTGATGGTCATTCCTGAATTGAAAGGCTTCGTTGAGACAAACGACATCCCGGATGAAGAACTAACACTCAGGCTGGAACAACTAATAGGCCTCCCTTATAACAACGGGAATGAGTATTTTGTGGAAATGTGGGTAAGGCCAGATGACCTTTTCAGACCGTCTCCTGACCCTGAGATTACAGATACACAGGCTCAGCTTTATTTTAATGAGAACGTTTCACAGGAACATGTCTATTGGTTTAATTCCCATAAAAATGCCACCTATGACGAGTATCCCTGGACCAGATTGGGATATACATACGACTGGGGTAATCCTGAGAGCGAAGTTGGGTTGAGCGAGTATGTTATAAGGAATAACTCGACAGTGGTAGTAAGTTCAGTATCAACAACCCTTGACTATTTTGATCAGTGATCCGATTGATCCTTAGAATACTCGAAGGAAGAGTATTTTTTTCTTTGGCATGAAAACACGTGAAGACCCTCTTCCTCACGTATTCTCTCCTTCATTTTTTCCCATAGTTGAGATTATTCAACTGATTATTGTGATACGCTCATCAACTGAGAATATCTTCGCCTCAATTGAGAGAACGGAATTATACTCAAAGCTCATCCCAATATCTGGTTTTAATCTCAATTTTCAGAATTATTCAGGAGTGCTTTCACAATCAGAAGCTTGATTGGTCACTAAAATAAGAGATCCAAAAAAGCAAGTGCTGAGTTTTGAGATAGGATCTTCTGCTTAAACTAAATTGTTAAGAGCTATTACTTTCTTAAACGAAATTAGGTGCAGGGACGCGAAAGCATCTATTTCTTAATATGGGATGTGCCAGTGCAACTTTGATTGCCTGCCGGAAAAAGTTTTTTCGTTAATAAATTCCATTAATATTTTGTTTTAGATAAATTAGGGGTAATTTGAAAACTGTGGTTAAAAGGGGTTGAAAAGCATGACATATACCTATCTGAACCCAAAAGTAGCTTTGATGGGAGCTGGCTGTGTAAAAGAAATTGGTAATTATGCAAAAGAACTTGGGGGCACTAAAGTCCTGATCGTTTCGGGAAAGAGCAGGCATGGAGAAGAGCTTGCAGGAGATATCCGGAAGATCCTTGAAGCTGCCGGGCTGAAAGCAGCAATCTTTGCAGGAGCGGAGCCGAATCCTACAGACAGTTCGGTTATGGAGGGGGCAGAAATATACAAAAAAGAGAACTGTGACCTGATCGTTGCTGTAGGAGGGGGAAGCCCGATGGACTGTGCAAAAGCCGTTGGAATCGTGGCTAAAAACGGAGGGGAGATTAACGACTACGAAGGCATCGGAAAGGTTACGAAGGGGATCCCTCCGCTTATCACGGTAAATACAACTGCCGGTACAGCAAGCGAGATGACGAGTTTTACAATTATCACGGACACGGAAAGGCACATCAAAATGGCAATCGTTGACCCCCGCATCACACCCGACGTGGCAGTCAACGACCCCGAACTGATGGTCAGTATGCCGCCAGCGCTTACGGCTGCTACCGGGATGGACGCCCTTACCCATGCAGTTGAAGCTTATGTTTCCACCATGGCTACTCCGACCACCGATGCAGCGGCTATCAAGGCAATAGAGCTTATCTCAAAATACCTGCCAGAAGCCGTTGCCCACGGGGAAGATGTAAGGACAAGAGACATGATGGCACATGCCGAATATCTTGCAGGGATTGCTTTCAACAACGCAAGCCTTGGCTACGTGCATTCCATGGCCCACCAGCTCGGCGGATTATATAACCTCCCGCACGGCGTCTGCAACGCA
>QKJV01000173.1 GCA_003249165.1 Desulfobulbaceae bacterium
AAGATGGCGATTTGAAGCAATATAAAAATGCCATTCATGAAAATCGTCAGTTCTCCCAATGAAAAAGGGGTGACCAGACTGTATATGAAGGGCACGCAGGTGATGGGCGACACTCCCAGATCAGCCTTGACTGACAGCGAGACACCCATGGCCATGACGAATAAGCCCGCGATAAGGAGTATCCATTTTAACAATTGGAAATTTTGGAACCATTGGGCCTTTGTATTTGGATGAGAGATAGGCACTGTCAATTTCTTATTTGTTACGCATATTGTTGATCATGCGATCCAGCATGTTGAGAAATTCGGTTTCTTCTTTTTCGGTAAATCCCTTGAACAGCTGCTTCTTATTCTTTTCCAGAATTTCAAGTATCCCGCCCTGTATATCTTTTGTTTTATCTGTTGCATAGACACACTTTTGACGCCGGTTGTCCTTGTTTTCTTTCCGGTTGACAAATCCTCTATTTTCCAGTTGTTGCAGGGCGCGAGCGGTAGCAGCAGGGTCAATGGAAAGTGCTTGGGTTATGTCTTGTTGGATAACTCCATCGCAACAGAGCACTTCCATCAAAAAGGGCAAGGTTCCCCGAGCCATTCCAATTTCAGCCAAGGGCTTCGTAAGACTGTTGAAATTCAGTCGGTGTAGTCTGGATATTTTTTTGATAGGAGATTTCTGTTCGAATTTTGCTATTTCTGTCTGGTTCATAGGTATACCTGTATCTCTGTTATTGATATATCAACTATTGATATATCAATAACAGAGATACGATGGATTGTCAACCAACCTAAAAAAGGGGGTATTATTTGATGTGGAAAGTGGGTAGGAAAATGAGAACAAGCTGTTCTGCGGAAATCCTGTTCCTTTTTCAACGATCACTAGTTCATAAAAAGGAACAAAGTACCGGCAAAAACAAGTCGAGAACTGATCTTGCTGCAAATAACGGAAGTACGAGTTAGACAATTTTACGATAAATCCATCGGTAATCTCAAATTTTTCCAGAATCTGCAGGCTTAGCTTATTCCTGATTTTGCCGTTTTAGTGGAGAAAGTTGTCCATTTTCAACTGACCACTTCAGTTTTGGAATTACATGTCGAAGGGATCCAGATCAATATTGCGCCGCATTGTTTTTGCAGCGTCGCTACGCTGCTGGGCCAGCGCGGCAAAATAACTGTCGCTGACTCCGCCGGTGACATATTCGCCGGTAAAAACCGAACAGTCAAACGAGGTGATATCCCGGTTGCCTCTCTGCACCGCTTCAATAAGATCGTCCAAGTCCTGATAAATCAGCCAGTCAACCTCAATAGCCGCACTGATCTCCTCAACGCTGCGGTTATGGGCGATCTCAGTTCATTGCTGGTCGGCATATCGATGCCGTAGATATTGGGGAATCGTACAGGGGGCGCAGCAGAAGCGAAATAGACCTTGGATGCCCCTGCCTCCCGGGCCAGGCGGACGATCTGCTGTGAGGTGGTGCCGCGGACAATGGAGTCATCAACCAGCAGTACATTTTTACCCTTGAATTCCAGACCGATGGGGTTCAGCTTCTGGCGTACCGATCTTTTACGCTCCTGCTGGCCGGGCATGATAAACGTACGGCCGATGTAACGGTTTTTGATAAACCCCTCGCGGTATTTGCAACCCAGACTGGTGGCCAGTTGCAGTGCTGCTGTCCGGCTGGTGTCCGGAATGGGCATCACCACGTTGATGTCATGGTCGGGCCGCAAGCGTTTGATCTTATCCGCCAGCTTCTCACCCATGCGCAGACGTGCCTTGTAGATTGAAACTTTGTCCATGATGGAATCAGGCCGCGCCAGATAAACATGCTCAAAAATACAAGGGGCATAGCGGGGGCGCTCGGCACACTGGCAGATGGACAGGCGCCCCTCCATGGAGATGAACACCGCCTCGCCTGGTTTGACGTCATCGATGAGAGTAAAACCCTGGCCATCCAAGGCCACGCTTTCCGAGGCCACCATATAATCAACGCCCTGTGCTGTCTCACGCCGCCCGTAGACCAGAGGCCGGATTCCGTAAGCATCTCGAAACGCCACAATCCCGCAACCAGCAATCATTGCCACGGCCGCATAGGCACCCAGGCAACGGCGATGCACCCCGGCCACGGCCGTGAATACGTCCTGGTCAGCGACAATGAGGTTGCCGCACTTCTGCAACTCATTGGCAAAAACGTTGAGCAGCACTTCCGAATCTGAATCCGTGTTGATGTGGCGCAAATCCTCATGGAAAAGATTGGTGCGCAATGCATCGGCGTTGATGAGATTGCCGTTGTGGGCCAGGGCGATGCCGTAAGGGGAATTGACGAAAAAAGGCTGAGCCTCCGCCTGGCTGGGTGTGCCCGCGGTGGGGTAGCGGACATGGCCGATACCCATGCAGCCCAACAGATGGATCATGTGTCGGGCATGGAATACGTCTCGCACTAAGCCGTTGCTCTTGTGCAGAATCATTCGCCCCCCATGGCAAGTCATGATGCCGGCAGCATCTTGGCCGCGATGTTGCAGATAGGTGAGCGCGTCATAAATTGCTTGATTTGCCGGAGTGTTGGCCACTATGCCGACGATACCGCACATGATTCCCCCTTGAATTCTTTGTTTTGCTGTCTAAGTATGAATTGATAATTTACCATGGAGAGTACAGAGACAACTGGCTGTAATAAAAAATATTTCTTTGCGATTTCTGTGTCCTTTGTGGTGAGACCAAATATTTTCCTTAAGCTTCATTACAGATCTGGAAAATTAATCTTCAGAGTTACCTTGTCCTTCCAGAGCGAGACAGAGCTTGCCCGGAAAATTGAGATAAGCCGTTAAGTGGAAAATAGCGCTCAAATCTCTCGTGACGTCATTTTACGGGTAATACGTCAGTCATAAGTATTCTGCAAGTTTTATCGATTTAAAATGAACACTCCCTAATAATCGGTGTAAAAATATTGCTTTTGCACATAGGGGATGATCTCTGGTAAGAGAAAATTGAAGACATACTGTTCTTTATAAAGACATCAAACTCCTTTAAGCAGTATAAACCGTGAACTATCCCCACCTTATCCCTACCGAATTAGCTTGAAGGTATTCGTGCTGCTCCTATGGTAAGTCAATATTGTTTTTTTGTCGCTCTCGCAAAATCTGCCAACTGACTTATTTTATTTTCTAAAGGATGGAGCAACAAAAAAAATAATTCTATGAAAAACATCTCATGATGAAAAAAATGAAGAATCACAACTTTGTTGTGATAATTATGCTGGTGGTATTGACTGAGGCGACTTCACCATTCTTGAGTGCATGGACACAAGAGATCAAGAAGGATGAGGATGTGCAGACAAGTATGCTGGTTGCATACCGGCGGTTAAGATACCCTCAGTCACCGAAAAACCAACAGCAGCAATTGGAAAAACAGCAAGAAAGAAAAAAACAACAACTGGACAAGCAACAGAAAAACAGGGAGCGATACCTTGGTACTATCCAGCCGAGATTGGAAGAGCGGTATAATCGTCAGCGCGAACAGTTGGAAAGACGGCAAGAACGCCGACAGTTGCAGTTAGAAAAGCAGCAGAAAGAAAGAGAACAAC
>QKJV01000325.1 GCA_003249165.1 Desulfobulbaceae bacterium
TGGCTGGGAGACAGGGATTCGAACCCCGATAAGCAGAGTCAGAGTCTGCTGTCCTGCCGTTAGACGATCTCCCAGTACATTTGAAAAATGTCTTTTTAGATAATACAGGATAAAAAGTCAAGTAAAAATCGATCAGTTTATTACGAGCCCTGCGTATCCGACAACATGGTCTGTATCGCCGCTTGTTTCCCCCGAATCTGTATAGCGTATCAATTTAGCCTTGGTAGCACCCAGTTCAAGTGCTGCTATGAGCACAATCGTTGTCGGCATAATTCCGCACATGGATATTCTCATGCCGAGAACTGTATCGTATAAGCCTTTTGGATCAAGTTTCTTGATATGGTCAAGGGCAAGATGATCTTTTTTCCCGGCCGACGCCCGCGATTCGTAATGGGTCATATCTGTACTGGCAACAAGAAGCACCTGTTCAGAATAATTTTTAATTGCTGCAGCAAGAGCTTTTCCCGCTGCCAGGCAGTCGGAGAAGGAGACATGTGAGACGACAATCGGGACGATTGTAAGATTTTTTTGCATGATTTGCAGAAAAGGAACCTGTACCTCAAGAGAATGTTCAAAACGGTGCGCAATATCGTCACGCTCAATAACAGGATCATGTATCAGTTCTGCAAGATTTCTGTTGATTGGAACTGTGCCCAAAGGCATTTCCCATTCTCCTTCGTCCATCAACGCGATAGAGGCGCCATGGCCATGATGATTTGGGCCTAAAATGATGACATTTTCAGGAATATTCACTTGAGCGAAGGTTTCTCCCGCCACAGCGCCCGAATAAACATATCCTGCATGCGGGGAGATAACGGCTAAGGCATTTTCTTTGACTGATTTGGTCGTTGGAATAAGAGAGGTTAGTGTCTTTTCCAGGATGCGGGCATTCCCTGGGTAAAATTGATCGGCGACTACAGGATATCGTCTCATAATACCCTCCTGTTCATCAAGTGGTGGAAAAGATTTTCTGCTTTATTGGTTACGATACAGAAGCTTACTCATTGAACACAAATTCTATGATTGAGATAATAAACCTTGCAGGGAATATAATCACGCTCCGCTGCATGTGGATATCCATAAAGAAGAAGTCAATAAGAATTATATTTTTACCTGCCAGCTTGTCGTGCCGTCAGCATCATCCTTGATTTCGATATTTTTTTGCAGGAGTATATCACGTATTTCATCAGCTCGAGACCAATTTTTTTCTTCCCGGGCCTTTTGACGTTCATTGATGAGCGATGCGATGGATGCTTTATCGATATCAAGCAGGCCAATCATTTTTTCCTGTTTTGCCTTGATGTAGGTCACCGGATCTTGCTGAAGCAGGCCCATAACTTCAGCTAACTGTTTAATTGACCTTGCGGCAGCATGGAGCAGAGCCAGATCAGTTTCTGCCGGTTGTGCGGGTAAAGACTGCCTGATTGTGTTCAGGACCTTGACGACTTCAAAAATATGCCCCAAAGCTTGGGCACTGTTAAAATCGTTGTCCATCGCTTTAACGAATCGGTCAGCCAGTGAATTGATTTTCCCAGCATTTTTTTTGCCTATTATGGAGGGACGGTTTGCATCGCCATGCTCTGGTAATTTGGCTATTTCGGCTAAACAACTGTATAGTCTGTCGAGACCGGCTTCCGCATCCTTCATTGCGGCTTCGGAAAAGTCGAGTGGTGTACGGTAGTGCGTTGAAAAAACAAAAAAACGCAGAACTTCTGCTGGATAATTAGCAAGAATTTCCCTGATTGTCAGAAAATTCCCCAGGGATTTTGACATTTTTTCGTCTTTGATTGTGACAAATCCATGGTGAATCCATGCTTTTACAAAAGGTTTGCCCGAAGAAGCTTCACTTTGGGCTATTTCATTTTCATGATGTGGAAAGATCAGGTCTTTGCCCCCGCCATGGATATCAAAAGTATCGCCCAAAAACTTACGGCTCATGGCTGAACATTCGATATGCCATCCCGGACGTCCGGGTCCCCATGGGCTCTCCCAAACCGGCTCACCTGGTTTGCTGGATTTCCAGAGAGCAAAATCCATGGGGTTCTGCTTCTGTTCGTTGATGCTGATTCTTGCTCCGGCCAGCATGTCTTCGAGATTTCTGCCGGAAAGAGATCCGTAGTCGGTGAACTGGTCTACCTTAAAATATACATCGCCCTGTACTTCATAGGCGAAACCCTTTTTAATGAGTTCCTCAATCATGGCGATGATTTCAGTAATATTTTCTGTTGCTTTTGGCTCGAGGGTGGGCGCAATATTGCCAAGGCTTTCCATGTCTTCATGGAATGCTTTGATAAATCGGTTGGCAAGTTCTTCTGTTGTGGTATGTTGCTCCTGCGCCCGCTTAATGATTTTGTCGTCGATATCGGTGAAATTGCGTATATAGGTGACTTTAAATCCTTTAAAGCGCAGATAGCGGACTATCATGTCAAAAACCAATGTAGATCGTGCATGACCAATATGGCAATAATCATAAGCAGTTATGCCGCATACATATAATTTGACATGGTCTTTTTCCAGTGGTGAAAAAGGTTCTTTTTTGCCGCTTTTGGTGTTATAAATCGAAACGGTCATAACGACTCCGCAAAAGGCTTGCTTGTTGACTATAATTATTTTTTTACTGAAAGCACACTTTATACCCTTTTCCTGTAACCTAATCAACCATGCTTATGCAATATGAATAAAAACAACGATTCCGAAAAAGTAATAAAATCAATCGTGCTGGATAATGGACTCCGGGTCACATTTTTCGATCTTTCCAAAAACGTTGCGGCTGACAGATGGCTAGTCAAAATCAAATGTGAGGCTGTTTACGAAATCCCTGATGAATTTTTCGACTTGCTTGATGATGCCGGGATGGCATCTGCCATGAAAAAGGATTGGGGTGGGGCGATACGGCATTGCGTTTTCAGAGAGCGTAATTTCGTCGATGAGCATGAAATGGAAGCGGCCCGCCAGGAACTTTTTGAGCACTTGTATGATAATGCCCGGAGTTATATGGGGCGCGAACTTTTTACCCAGAAGTTATATGAAAAGAAAGTTGAAGAATTCAGATTGAAATACCGTATGCAGAAAGAATTGGAACAGATGGCGGTTCCCGACGATGATGACGATGGTCCTGCTGATTTTTCAGCCTGTTTCAGGGACTGATTCCTCTTGTTTATCCTTGACAAACTGATGTCTTCGCAGCATATTATTCCGTTTTATTTTTGCATTTCTTATTCTGGTTATATTGAATTCAATTAAATTAATAAAATATATTCTGTTTTGATAGAAAGGAGCTGTCATGAAGGTACTTATCAGTGATAATCTTGCCCCGGTTGGAGCGCAAATTTTAAAGGATGCGGGGCTTGAGGTAGATATAAAGACAGGGATGAGCCCTGAAGAACTGAAGAAAGAAATCGTTCAATACGATGGGTTAGTTATCCGAAGTGCTACCAAGGTTACCGCCGATATTATTGAAGCTGCCGATAAACTGAAGGTGGTCGGCCGTGCCGGTATTGGGTTGGATAATGTTGATGTCCCTGCCGCCAGCAAAAGGGGTATCGTCGTTATGAATGCACCGGACGGTAATGCTACCACCGCTGCGGAGCATGCTCTTGCCATGATGATGTCGTTGACACGAAATATTCCTCAGGCTACCGCCAGACTGAAAGCCGGTGGTTGGGACAAGAAAAAGTTTCAGGGAAGGGAAGTTACAGGTAAGACCCTTGGCATAATAGGTATAGGGAGAATCGGTGCAATCGTATCAAACCGGGCCCAGGGATTACATATGAAAGTTATTGCCTTTGATCCTCATATGCCGAAGGATCTTGTCGACAAGCTGGGAGTTGAACTCGTCAGTTTCGAAGATCTTTGCAAACGTTCGGATTATATTTCCGTCCATGTCCCTCTGACAAAAGAAACCAGCAACCTGGTTTCTTCAGAGGCATTCAAAATGATGAAAAAGGATGCTATGTTTATTGATTGCGCCCGGGGTGGCGTTGTCGATGAAGCTGCTCTTTATGATGCGTTAGTCAATAAGGAAATCGCTGGTGCCGCTCTTGATGTTTTTGCGAAAGAGCCGACTTCTCTTGAAACAACACCGTTGCTCGGACTTGATAATTTCATCTGTACCCCTCATCTTGGCGCGTCAACCGCTGAAGCCCAGGAAAACGTTGCCGTTACCATTGCCGAGCAGATGTCTAATTATCTCCTTAACAACACAGTAGTCAACGCCGTGAATGTCCCGTCTGTATCAGCCGAAGTCCTCTCAAAGGTACGACCATACGTTGCTCTGGCGGAAATGCTTGGTTCTTTCCAGATGCAGATTGCTAAAGGAAGTGTTGAAGAGGTCAATATAGAATTTATCGGGGACCTCGCTTCAATGGAAACAGGGCCAATCACTGTAGCATGTCTGAAGGGATTGTTTACTCCGATTTTGAGAGATGCCGTTAATTTCGTCAATGCCCCGATGATCGCGAAAGAAAGAGGTATTCGGGTAACTGAATCCAAAACATCCGATTCGGATGATTTTACCAACCTCCTTTCGATAAAAGTTAAAACTTCTGAAGATGAGAACGTCCTTGCCGGTACTGTATTTGGTAAAAAAGAGCCGCGTCTTGTCCGGTTGAACACATTCCGGCTCGAAGCTTTGCCCAATGGGCCCATGCTTTTTGTTTATAACAACGATGTTCCTGGTGTTATAGGTGCACTTGGTACTGCTTTAGGTCAGGAAGGGGTTAATATCTCCCGTATGACAGTGGGACGTGAAGAAGGAACTGGGGAGCATGACCGTAATATTATCTTATTGAATACCGATACACTGATCAGTAAAGAGCAGCTTGAAAAGGTAAAACAATTGGATAATATCACCAGCGCGATGGTTCTTGATTTGTCCTGACATTTTTAGGAAGGAAACAAAATGAGTGAGGCGGAAAAAAAATGCAGGTGTGCCGGGGGTAAGATGGTTGACGGCAAATGTGTTATGCCCGAAGTGACATTCTCTGCATTGATAATGTCGCTGAATACATCTGCTCTCTTTATGTTAGGGGAGATTGCCGATCCTGAAACCGGCGCGCGTAAGCAGGATCTTGTTTTGGCAAAGCATACGATCGATACATTGAATATCTTGAAAGAGAAAACAAAGGGGAATTTGACCGAAGAAGAAGATAATATGCTCGGAAAATTCCTTTACGATCTGCAAATGCGTTATGTGAAGGCAAAATCCTAAATGCCTCTTGGTTGTGAGTTGAAGTTGCTGGCACCGGCAAAAATCAATTTGTTTTTGAAAGTCACTGGTCGCCGGCAGGATGGTTATCATCTGCTCTCAACCTGGATGCAGAAACTCACGTTGGCAGATGAAATTACCTTGTTGCCTAGCTCCGCGGGGATTGAGTTTTGTTGCGAGGGTGACAATCTGCCGAATGATGAACACAATCTGGCTTATAAGGCGGCGATACGTTTTTACGAAAAAACCAGGATTAAAAGCGGTGTTAAAATTAAACTGGTTAAAAAAATTCCCATCGCAGCCGGGTTAGGCGGCGGCAGCAGCGATGCCGCCGTAGTTTTAACCGGATTGAACAGATTGTTTTCAGCGGCACTCAGTGAATCCGAACTTATGGAGCTTGGGCTTTCACTTGGTGCGGACGTTCCCTTCTTTGTTTCCGGATTGAGTGCGGCAATTGCAACAGGAATTGGGGAAAAACTTACACAAACAGATCCGTTGAAAAACTGTAGGATTGTATTAGTGAATCCAGGTTTCCCTGTTCCTACTAAATGGGTATATGAAACCTTTGATAGCATGCAACCTGTTAATTTAGCGTTGACATCAGGGAATAATCCTTATATTTTAGGCCCCAAAATTGACAGAGTCGCATTTGTGAAAATGTTGTTTAACGATCTTGAGAGAGTAACAATCTCCCGTTATCCTGAAATATCGGAAATTAAAAATGAGCTGTTTAATGCTGGAGCTGATGGCGTGTTGATGTCTGGAAGCGGTCCTACAGTATTCGGTATTTTTTTTGACTTTGATAAGGGAAAGCAGGCCGTAACGAATTTACAGAAAAAATACATCGACGGAGTTTTTTATACAGAGCCAGCGTTGATCTGACTACATTTACATAAATAATTTTTTTGCTGGGGTGTCGTCAAGCGGTAAGACACAGGCCTTTGACGCCTGCATTCGTAGGTTCGAATCCTACCACCCCAGCCATTTTTTTATAAATTAAAAAAACAAATGCATTGCACATCGATCAGTGTTTGGCTGATCAGCTGTAATCGAGTGTAACGGGATTGAGATATGACCAAGTTAAATGATATGATGGTTTTCAGCGGAAATGCTAACCGGCCTCTTGCCGAAGATATCTGTAAACATCTGCAGGTTGATTTAAGCCGCGCAGATGTTCGCAGGTTCAGCGATGGAGAAACATATGTTGAAATAGGTCAAAACGTACGAGGCAAAGATATATTCGTTGTTCAGCCAACATGCACTCCTGTTAATGATCATCTCATGGAACTGATTTTAATGGCAGATGCTCTTCGGCGTGCTTCTGCTCGTCGTATTACCGCTGTAATACCCTATTATGGATACGCACGGCAGGATCGTAAAGTCGCCCCTAGAGTTCCAATTTCAGCTAAAGTTGTCGCAGAAATGCTGATGGCGGTTGGTGTGCGCAGGGTGTTGACGATGGATCTGCACTCCGGGCAAATACAGGGCTTTTTTAATATTCCTGTTGATAATATGTATGCTGCCCCAGTTCTTTTACGAAATATTTCAACTTACTTTGCCGACAAAGAAGTAATTATGGTCTCCCCGGATGCCGGTGGCGTTGAGAGGACTCGTGCATTTGCTAAAAGACTGAAAGCTGGTCTTGCAATTGTTGATAAAAGACGGGAACGGGCCAATGAATCTCAGGCGATGAATGTAATCGGTAATGTCGTCGGAAAATCTGCGATATTGCTTGATGATATGGTTGATACAGCGGGTACCCTCTGTGCTGGCGCGGAAATCCTCATGAAGGAAGGGGCAAAGGAAGTTTATGCATATGCTACACATGCCGTACTCTCTGGACCTGCCATTGACAGAATTAATAACTCCATGTTGAAGAAGCTGGTAGTGACGAACACCATTCCTTTACGTGATAATGCAAAGGTTTGTGATAAAATTAAAGTACTTTCCGTTTCTGAATTACTGGGTGATTCGATTCGTTGTATTCACAATGAGGACTCTGTCAGCTCTCTCTTTGTGTAAGAGCCTCGTTGCCTGTTTTGTATTGTATCAAACGATCTCCATGAGATCACTTATAGAGTGAAATTGCAAAAAAAATGTGGATGCCTGATGAAATACTCTGATACCAGCAGTACTTTCATCTGCTCCAGTTACTTCGTTCAGGAGGATTAGAAATGTTACAGGTAGATGTAGCCGCCCAAGTTAGAAAAAATACCGGTAAGGGTGCTGCGAGAACTTTACGGAGGTCTGGAAAGACTCCTGCTGTTATTTATGGTGCCGAAAACGAGCCAATCTCTTTGACTCTTGATACGCATTCGTTTACTAAGACTTTGTTACATCTTCAAAGAAGGAATGCAGTAGTTAATCTTGATATTGAAACGGAAGCCGGTAATGAAAAACGCCATGTACTTATCAAGGAAATCCAAGTCGACCCTATTGCTGATACCTTAGAGCATGCAGATTTTTATGAAATTAAACTTGATACTCCCCGTACTTTTACTATTCCGCTAAAATATCACGGCAAGGCTCGTGGTGTTGAGATGGGCGGAGATCTGAGTATTTCCATCAATGAGATTAAGGTTAAAGGTAATCCTCTTGATATTCCCGATATGGTTGAAATTGATGTAACACCTCTTGGGACCGGAGAGCACATAGCATGTCAGGATTTGAAACTTCCTGAAAATGTGATGCTGCTTGAAAACAAGAACAAGGTATGTGTTGCAGTTGTAACCGGTCGTGCAGCGTCTGCTGAATAAATTTAAATTTATTTCATAAGCTTTTTCAGCCGGAGGGGATTACCTTCTCCGGTTTTTTTTTGGGTGAATTATGTTTCTTGTGGTAGGGCTCGGTAATCCAGGCGATAAATACCATTTAACCCGTCATAATATAGGGTTTATTTTTCTTGATTATCTAGCTGATCGATTGCGTATTCATTTTTCAGGGACCAAATGGCAGGCTGATGCCGCTAAAGGAGTAATTGACAACCAGCAAATATTGCTTTTGAAACCTCAAACCTTCATGAATCTGAGCGGCCATGCTGTAGTCGCTGCTGCTTCATTTTATAAAATTTCTCCTGAAAAAATAATTGTTATTCATGATGATCTCGATATGCCCTTTGGTAAAATCAAAGTGCTTGTGAACCGAGGGAGTGGGGGGCATAATGGTATTCGTTCTATAATTTCACAGTTAGGGAGTCAGGAGTTCATTAGAATAAAAGCAGGAATCGGCCGGCCGGTCGATGCTATTCCAATAGAGCGATACGTTTTAACCAAAATGACCGATAATGAACTTCAAACCCTGCAAAAAATAACGGAAAGAGTATCAGATGCTTTGAGGCATATTGTTAGGGAAGGAGTAAATGTAGCGATGAATAAAATTAACTCATCTGCAAAAAATAACGATTAATTGGTGAGTTGACTTTCAACGAGGAGGCAAGATAAGGGCGGATTGTACACTAATTGCGTTCTTTGACAATTAATGTTATAATAAATTGATACATATTCCAATATATTATTATTTTGTGCCAAATTCCTGGTTGATGATAAATCAAAGATCATGAAAGGCTACAAAAAAGGTGGTTGGTGTGTTCAATAAAGGTGACATGGCAGTATATCCGGCTCATGGGGTAGGAGAAATACAATCAATCGAAAAGAGACTGGTCGGTGGTTCTGAGCAATCTTTTTATATTATGAAAATAATAGACACAAGCATGGTTGTCATGATTCCTACAAAAAATAGTGAA
>QKJV01000255.1 GCA_003249165.1 Desulfobulbaceae bacterium
ATGCACAATGACGATTTCATGGCCAAGATAGCCTTTGTCCTGGAAACCGACGGACTGTTGAGAGATTACATAGATTCCGTGATCATTAAGGAGATCAAGTCCGGCATCTCCGACGACAGATTTGCCAGATTGAACAGTAACCATATCCATGCAGCACTGCTGCTCAAGGCCATCGCCCCTTGTGCCCTGAAGGATTTTGCCACTGTCATGCGTCTGTCTAAATCCGCAGCATCGGCCCTGATCGAGCGCATGGTGGAAAACAACGTGGTCCAGCGTCAGCCCAATCCAGACAACCGCCGGGAGATCCTGTTATCCGTGAGCCCGGAATTCGAAGAGCACGTGGTCTACGTGCGGACCGAACTGGCCGCATGGTTTGCCACGCTGATCGACGACTTGGGCATGGACACCTTTGAAAAATGGCATGATGTCATGCTGCAATTGAATAACGTCATCATGCAAAAAATACGGAATACCCCTACATAATCTCCACAGGATCGTAAAGGTGATGTTCCAGACGGACTGACGGGACACGCTTAAGATTGTAAAACCGGGGCTGACGTAGTTTGTTTCTTCTAATTTTCCCACAACATTGCGTAACACGCAAACAGGGTAGCTTGTATGGAAGGGTATATTGTTACATTTTTTACACAGCAGAAACGCGGGTATGATGGCGTCTCAGTGGCCCGCTGGATTGTCGAAAAAGCTAAGCAGCTTGGCATCCGAGGTGCCACCCTGGTGTCCGGTCAAGCGGGATTTGGTCATGATGGTCAATTTCATTCCGAGAGCATTTTCGATTTTGAAGACCCCCCTCTGCAGGTAGTACTGGTGCTCACACACGACGAATGCGAACGATTGTTCGCCGCCATCAAAAAGAAACAGCTCTCCGTTTTTTTTACCAAAACAGCTACTGAGTTTGGTAATACCTCTGATCCGTGAGTCGTCACCTGTCGTACCTTCTCTCTCAGGAAGTCATGATTTGATGGGTTGCTGTGTGACTCATCCATCAACAATGATTCGTTAGTTAACTTTGTTGCACCCATACCGTGTATCACAAGGAGATACAATGATAGGACCTTATGTAAACGGAGCGGCGTTATTGGTCGGAAGCGTTATTGGCGCGCTGCTCGGTCCCCAGATAAATTCAAATCTCAGATTGCGCATGCCCATGGTGTTTGGCTGCGCGGCCATGGGGATTGGTGTGTCCATGATCGTCAAGGTCAAATTTCTTGCGCCGGTAGTTCTGGCCCTGGTCGTAGGCTCTGTCCTGGGTGAACTGATCCAGTTGGAGATCGGTATCCAGAAAGCGGCCAGCCACTCCAAAAAATGGATTGAAAAATTCACCAAACCGACGGGCGAGTTAAGCCAGGAAGAATTCCTGGATAAATTCGTTGCCTTGCTCGTGCTCTTCGCCATGAGCGGCACCGGCGTCTACGGAGCCATGAGCGAAGGGATGACCGGCGACCCGACTTTGCTGATCGTCAAAGCCATCCTGGACTTTTTCACCGCACCCATCTTCGCATCGACCATGGGACTAACCGTCGGCGTGCTTGTTCTCCCGCAGTTTGCCGTGCAGTCGCTGCTCTACCTGGGCGCATCACTGGTCATGCCGCTGACCACGCCGGACATGCTGGCGGACTTCTCCGCATGCGGTGGCCTGATCATGCTCGCCACAGGCTTTCGCATCTGCAGCATCAAACAATTTCCCGTGGCCAACATGCTCCCCGCCCTCATCCTGGTCATGCCCCTATCCTGGCTTTGGGCCACCTATCTACGGTGATGCCCGGCAATAATCACCACCGACAGGGCTGAGCACGAGTAAACTGATGTTGCCCCAGATTGGTGGACGCCGACATTTTTTGTGAATAAAAATTAAAAATGTACTCCATTTACTCCCTGCAGGCTGGCTGTTCCGGCATATGCCCAATTTGCTGCAGGACAACAGCAAACAAGTTTTTATAGGGATAACCGGAAGCCATACGTACGTAAACCCGGCTGCTGTGCACGATTCGGGCCCCGATCTTCAATAATTTGAATCTGAGTGTATCAGCCTGGGAGCAAGCCAGTTCCGTTCCCTGCAGAGATTCACGCAGACACCAGATAAAGCAGTATGCAATCGTATGAAGGAGAAGACGAAAATGATTGGCAGGAAAGCGATGGCAACTGAGACGGTCAGCCTTGAGATGTCTTTTGAGTTCTTTGATTCGTTTTTCCGTGTCACCACGATGAACATGGATTCTGTCGTAAACCTCTTGGGTATTCCCGGACAGATTTGTAACCAGGAATCTTATGTTGGTTATCTCGGGTATACATTTGGCTTTGGCAATTAACCAGCGACGCCTATGCCATGAGTCGACTCGATAATAAAACGAACTAAACAGACGTTATTTTTCCTCGGCCTGTTCAAATTGCCTCATGCCCAGGACAAGCAGATCCTCTGTTTTCGCCTTGAGTTGGCTGTTGGTGACAAATCCGATCATGTAATGAATACGTTCTTTCTAACACAGGTGGTACGAGTCGGGAACGGCAAAGCCGCCGCCATCAGCCCGCAAAACTATTGTCCTTCAAGGATAGGCCCGCTTGAGTTTTTTGATCAGCATTTTCAGGACTGCTCCGGTGCCACCGAAGGCATAGCTGTTGCCCGGCCGGAGAATGGCTGCCATGGGGAACCTGGTAACACCGTTAAAGATAAAAAGCGGATAGTAGATATACTGCCCGAAATACTACCCATGGATAAGGCTGAGTTGCTGGCCACATGGGTTGGGTCGTCAGTTGAGTCGACATCAATAATGACAGCATCGCACGGACCGGGATGGAAACACAGATAGAGCTTGATAATCTCTTCGTAAAGGCGCCGAATATTATTTTTTGTCGCCTTGTTTTCCAGTCGGCAAAGCGTTGGTTTGGAGACAAGGTTTGTCGACAATGTCGGCAGTTTTTCAGCAGCAATCTCTACAGCAGGATCTTTGCCTAAAAAGGCGACATCGTTAGAATCTTCGTAGCCAAGACAAGGGCAATAGAGAAGAGACGTTGTTGCAGCATGGAACGATTACCATGGCGTTGCGGTTAGATCTGCTCGGGCCATGCAGGAGACCCGCAAGACTTTCAGTGGTCCCATGCCTCTTGTCGACATCACAAAAAAGAGAAGACAACCGGCATCTGAGGTCATTTGTCCTCCTTCAAAATCAGCAATGACTTTTTTTTCCCAAGAGACTTTCAAAAGTGAGCTGTTTACGGCAGAGTGTTTTCATAAAGGCGTTTTTGTTGGCTGAAGTTATTGTGAGAGATAACAAGATGTTAACAGAAACATTTATCTTTTTAAATCTCTTTGTGATGAATTATCCGGGCTAGAAATCCTGACAAGGATCATATCCAGCCATTCTTGGGTGGGGGGGGATAGAGCTCCAGTATAGGGGATGCGGGCTGAAGGGATTTTAACTGCGGCCATTACGGCTGCATCGCTCTATTTCACACTGAAGTGGACCATGGCACGAAGAGGAATGGCAGATAAAAAGGAAGTTATAACCATCTGTTGTAGTTAAATGCGGGAGATATTTAACTCCGGACTCAATTCTCAGGAATAACAGGAGACCTAGGTTTCATTCAGGGCATGTCAAACAGTCTGCCAAGTCTGTTCTTCAGGCTGTTCACGAGAGTATCATAAGGAAGATCAGTATTGTTGCGGATGCCTTGATAGATTTCCTCGGCTTCGCCAGCCAAATCATTAAGCCCGCACTGCAACAGTGTTCCTTTGAGCGTATGGACAGCCATACCTAAGGCCGCATAATTTTCTTCATTGAGGGCAGTTAAAGCCTTTTCTAGATTTTTAGCAATGCTCTTGCGCACAGCTGCCAGCAGCAGATCAACCTGTTCCGTTTTCAGGTTAGTGGTGGTTTCAATGTATGCTATAACCTTTGGCAGGATTTCCAATGTCTCTGATGTCTCCTCCGGAGAAGGAGGAGGCGCTTTCACCTTTATTTCTTCAGTGCTGCGATCCGAGAATGTTTCCTTGACCGTCAATCCCAGCGAAAGGCATACCTTAGTTAATTGATCGGGCTGGAATGGTTTGGTGATGTAATCGTCCATGCCGGCAGCAAGACATGTCTCCCTGTCACCCCCCATGGCATGGGAAGTTATGGCCACGATTAGGGTGTGTCCCGCAGCTAATTTGGCGCGTAGATCATGCGTAAGCGTCACCGGAAGATCTTGAGAAATCGGGATACCTTTTTCCATGGCCCTAATAATACTTATAGTGGTCAGGCCATCCATGAGTGGCATCTGTATATCCATGAAAACGAGGTCAAAATTTTTCTTCGAAAGAGTCATGAGGGCTTCCATGCCGTTTGCAGCAGTAACCACTTGGTGATCTTTTTCCAGCATAATTTTTGCCACCTCAAGATTTACCTCGTTATCATCAACAACAAGAACGGTGAGCTTTCTGATTGCCGGTGTAATATTGACTCGGTTTGTTAAAGTTCTTACGAGCAGATTTTCCGCACACGGTTGCAGGCGAATGATAAAATGAAAGGAACTGCCTTTGCCTACTTGGCTTTCAACCCAAATTCGGCCGTCCATCATTGCAGTCAGTTGCTTGCAGATGGACAATCCTAAACCGGAGCCGCCATATTGTCTGGCATAGGTATTGTCGGCCTGCTCAAAACTATTGAAGATCCTGTTGATATTTTGCGGGGAAATGCCAATGCCGCTATCTGTGACCACGAAATGCAGTGTTGTTTTCCTGTCAGCGGCGTGTTCATTTTCCGGGCTGACGCTGATGGTAATTAACCCGGATTGCGTAAACTTGACGGCATTACCCACGAGATTAAGTAAAATCTGCCGTAAGCGAAGATCATCTCCGATAAAACCCTTGTAATGCATCTTGTCAACATTGAGCTGCAGTCGCAAACCTTTTTCGGTTGCAGGCGCATTCATAGTGGTAATGACTGCTTCAAGTAAGTGATGAAGATCAAATGCGTTATTGTTCAGTTCTAACTGCCCCGCTTCAATTTTGGAAAAATCAAGGATATCGTTGAGAAGTCCCAGAAGGCTCTCGGCTGAATGCAGCAGAGTTCGCAAAAAACGGCGAAGTTGTTCCTCGTCCCGCGATCTCATGGCAAGGTGTGCCATACCTAAGATCCCGTTCATTGGGGTTCGAATCTCATGACTCATATTGGCAAGAAATTGTGATTTCGCACGATTTGCCGCTTCAGCCTGTTCGGCGAGGCAAATAGCTTTATTGGTCGATTCCTGGAGTTCGGTCGTGCGTTTTACTACTTTGTCTTCAAGTGTTTGCTGATAATTTAAGAGCTGCTTTTCTACTTCATGGCGTTTATTTATTTCATCTGAAAGCTGCTTGTGTTTTACTAGCAAGAGTTCCTGCTGCCGCTTCGATTCATTAAACTGTTTTTTAAGAATGATATTTTGTGTATTAAACCGTATCAGTATCCCAAGACCCAACAGTATAACAACGGCTAAAGAGCTGGTTCCCAAAATGAGATGCCATGATACCAGGGAGTTGAAGTGTCCCTCATCCTTGACCCAGGCCAAAAGAGACAAAGGTATATTGTGAATAACGACGCGGCTGAACATCACCTTTTCAGATTTTTCACCCTTTGCGGGTACAGTAAGAGGTAAAAAATTGTCTGCGGTAATCTCGTCAAGGAGCCCAGCTGGCAATAGGCTAATGGGACAGCTGGTATTCGAATTCGTTGAGCAAATAATGTGACCATCCTTGGTTATCAGACTAAAACCCTTGTAGACAAATTCCGCGGCATTATTAACGAAATGTTGAAGCAGAGTTTCCGGCTTCAGCCAGGCTATTACCTTTCCCATGAGATGATTCTTGTAGAAAAAGGGAATTTCCATGACTATCTCTGCTGTCCCATCCATCGTTTCAATGAATATATCAGGCTCTTCTTCGTCGAATGCCGAATAATTTCGCGTTAAGACAAAATTACTTTTTTGCGTGGATGGCATTGTATCGACAAGAATCTTCCCTGTTTCGTCTACCAGCATGAATCTCTCGTATATTGCCTCTGTTAGGATGACTTTTTCCGAAATAGTTTTTTTTAATAGCTGGTCGACAACGAACAGGCTGACTTTGAGTCCGTATTGTTCGGACATTCCCATGGCTTTATTGCTGGCATATCCTTTCACTGCCGGTGAAGCAGCGATCGCCCGCAGATCATATTTCCTTTCTGAAAAAAAATAGCCGAGGGATACAGCTCTTTTTTCCAGATCAAGGCCAAACTGTTTCATGGTGGATTGGTGTAACGCGACCTGACTCCGATAGTTTGCTATGATAAGAAAACTAATGAAGAGTGTAAGCAGTAGGCTCGAAATCAGCACTGTCAGGATTTGTTTGTAAGTTATGAAAGCCCAAGCTGACTTAACTATACGTATTGGCAAAGAAAAGTAACCCATCCATCCCTTTATTTTTTAGAATGAATCTGGGTAATAAACAAACAAAGATGGATAATATTTTTCTACAAGATGCCTGTAAGTCCCATCCTCCTTGCATTTTTTAAAAAAATTATTGAACTCCTCTCGAAGTTTCGGAGATGTTTTTGGAAACGCACAAGCCATTATCTGAGGATCTGAAATGGGGCCGATAATTTTAATTTGTCCGGGCCATTTTTCCAGGGCAATTAGCGCCACCGGCACGTCCATAAGAGTCGTGTCGGCCTGTTTAGCGATCACGGATGGGATCATTTCACTCAGATCGCGGTCGAGGGGGAAATGCTGTATAGTGGCGCCGGCCTGCTCCAGATTGTAAAGACTTGTATCAAGACAACTGCCTTTCAAACCCAACACTGAGACATTTACCAACTTCTTTTTGACTGCCTCAATATCTTTTGTAATATTCCCCGTGGGGACAATTGGCTGCAATTTAGAATCAGCTCGCGCAATAAGCCAGACCCCTGTCGGGAAAGTCATTTCAGAAAAGTCAACGATTTTTTTTCGCCAATTCAGCATCGTAAAGCCTGTGGCGATAATGTCCCCTCGTATTGGGCCTGATCCTGTGATTTTGACATCGTCACCATTTGGTTTGATGACCTGCCCCGTCAGATCAGTAATAATATTCGTCCAGTTGGTTTCGACAAATTTATATCGCACCCCCAGGTGTTCAGCAAATAATTGCATCAATTCAACATCAAGCCCTGTTTGGTCAGCGGTGACAAAGTTTGCATAAACAATACCTAAATGCCTTAATTCTCCGGCTTTCAATACTTCATCCAGATCACCGCACCATGCCTTGTTGCTCGCCTGCCACATCAAAACCGCTAACAATGCGACAAATAGTTGTTTTGTTCTGAAAGTGACAAGTCCCCAATCCGGTTTTATGTTCTTGGTTTTTTCCACTTTTATTTTTATATTTTTTTCTAAACGCATACGCTAGTCTCCCAAATTATTTTCAAAAAAATCCCCTAAATACAGAAATACGGCTGGATAATATTTTTCAACCAGACGTTTATACGTTCCATCTCTCCAGCAAATCCGGAAGAAGTGATTGAATTCATCGAGAAGTTCCGTCGATGTTTTTGCAACTGCAACCCCCATAAACTGGTGAGCAGAAATCGGTCCGATAATCTTGATTTCTTCGGGCCATTTTTGCAATGCAATCAGCGCATCCGGGATATCCAGAAGGGTTGTCTCAGCTTCTCCGTTAACAACTTTTTGGGCAATATCTCCCAAAAACTGGCTGGTAGTATGATAGCGAATGTCGGCGCCGGTCAATTTGAGATCATATAGATCAGGGTCTAGACAGGTTCCTTTCATGCTTAGAACTGAATGGCCTTTGAGGGATTTCTTGACTTGCTCAATGTCCTTGATGATATCGCCGGTCGGTTTGATGGGTTTAATAGATGAATTAGCCCGGGCCATGAGCCATACGCCGGTTGGAAAAACAGGGAGAGAAAAATTTACTATTTTTTCTCTGTAGGGCAATATAGTCAGTCCATTGGCTATGATATCACCCTTTACCCTTGTCGTGCCTATGATCATTACGTCATCTCCCCTGACTTGTGTCAGGTTGCCGGACACGTCCCCAAAGACATCATTCCAGGAGGTTTCAACCAGTTCGTATCGGACTCCGAGATGCTTCGCAAAAAGCTGCATCAGCTCTACATCCAGTCCATCTACCCCTGTTTTAGTATGTCTGACAAAATGAGCATAGGGGATGCCAAGATGCCGCAGGACACCTTTTTTGAGAATATCTTGAAGATCGTTTGCATGAATTTTTGCCGGTATGAGAAAGCAAAACAGTAGAATTGCGATTAATGGCGGTATTTTTATTCTAAGCAAACTTTTATTCATTTATTTGGTCTCCTGCGAGGAATGATCATCGAGGATTTGTTAATTAATTCTATGGGATGCCCATAAGGAAGTCAAAAAGATAACGCAAATTATTTTTAGGCTATGCATAAAAAGGATTCGTCATCAAGATGCGCTTTCCATCTATTTTTGTGACAAATAGGGAGGCTATGAACTTACCTCAAATAGAGGTAGCTTATGATTTTGACAAAGAAGAAATGTATTGCTCCGGTTTGTACGATTTTAGTTTGATAGGCGAAGATGCCGCCTATAAGCTTTGTTCTCTCCCGGTAAACAACCGGACAATACTCCTGTTTGCCTGATGAAGAACTGAAAATCCGGTGCAACAATATCAATATCACCAGATCAGGTTCAGTAATATGGCCAAGGTGTTTCTGCACGGCCAACAGGATGTTGTGTAGACTGAGGGACACAAGTGCCTAGATTTCTGATGGATAGACATTACAGCGCAATAGTGCAAAATCGGGGTAGTTCTATTATTCTCTACTGGAGTTCTTTCAATGGCTTGGCTTTTATGAAAAGAGCATCCTTTTATGTTTAAAAACTGAGAAAAGCGTTAAC
>QKJV01000111.1 GCA_003249165.1 Desulfobulbaceae bacterium
TGCCAACTGTCAAATGCCACAAAGGAGAGAAGCTCTATTGTTGACCCAATAAACTGAATTGAGGAAAATAAAATGATCCTGCGGAATTGTAAGTCCTTTTCTGTTTCCCTTTTCACCTTTTGTTGCACTCTCTGTGCAATGCTACATTCCCCTTCTTACACACAAGCCGATGAAGCCAGAATTAAGGTAGAAGAGGCGGTCTGGACCAATGCCATTGAGGACCGGAAACATGGCGTGGTTTATGAGCGGACCGCCCCCATTGCCCCCCTTTACCTATGGATGAAAATAAAGGGTTCCAGCTGGGCTCTGCAAAGTCTTCAAAAAGCCGGTAAGCTTCCCATTTATCATCAATGGTTTCGCTATTCTATCATCGGTGCTACCGCCGAGGGTATCACTCAGATGATCGATAACATCAAAATCCCTGCCGGCAAACATGAATTGGTTGACAAACTGGAAACGGAAATCGATTCCCGTGGTTTCTTTGATTGGCGAACCTGGAGTATGAAGGAAAATATCAGACAAGGCAAATGGGTGGTCAAGGTGGTCTATGCCGACGGCACGGATGTGCTGTGCGAGGGTGACAAGGCCTGCAAATATACCATCTCTATCAAATGATGGTCTGCAGGGGGAATCCATGGAAGCCTCTAGTGGAGCAAAGGAAGAAAATTTCAATCGGATTGCAAACGATCAGATCCGCAATGCTGAACTGCTGCTCACGTATGCCTCAGAAACTGGGATCAGCCTGCAGCGCGAAACCATCGAAAATATCATCCGGCTGAAACATGCAGTTAACAGCGGCTTAACACCAGATGACCCGGTTGAGTTGGAAACCAATTTTTTGCAGGCGACCGAAGCCTTGGCTAAGGCTGTGAGTCCGGTTACTGTTGCTAGCCTTCACGCTAGTTACGACAAACAAGACGACACCTCTCTGATCGGTCGATTCCGAAAACTCATGGGGTCTCCCCGGCAAGTTTCCCTTGCCTCCCTATCGGTTCGCCGGTTCCGCTACTGGGCTTTGGTTACTCTTGTTCTGTTGCTCGTCCTCCAAACATACTGGGTAATAGGTTCTTCAGTTAGCGACGATGTCACCGCTACCTTGAAGCAGGTGGAAACAAACAAGACCCAAATGGAATTTCTGAAGAAGGAAGCGAAGGTGATTGAGGAGAACCTAAAAGAATCTGCAAGAAAGGAAATACCCGAGGCCGGGAACCGCAGAACAAATGATACTCAGTTGGGAACAGAACTTAATAATAAACTGAACGAGATCAGTGTAATTACAGCGAGGTTAAATAATTACGAGCAGGAAACAGAACTAAATTACCAAATACTCAACCACTGGAACGAATACTGGCGGCGACCTATTCAATTCTTCGGAGATATTCTTGCCAAGAATACACAACGCACCAGCGAAAATGAGAAAGATGTTGATCCTTACGAACGGCTTCTAATTTCTCAAAAAACTGCCCAATTCGTCATTTATGCTCTGCAGATTTATTTATTGCCAATCCTATATGGGCTCTTGGGTGCCATAACATATGTGTTACGCACTCTAGCTGTACAGATAAGAAATTTCACCTATACCACAGAATCGGATATCTGTTTTCGGCTAAGGATGAACTTGGGCGCCTTTTCCGGTTTATCTATCGTCTGGTTCATTAAGGGAGGGGGCGATACCCAGTTGCCCTTTGCCTCCCTATCACAGTTTGCTGTTGCATTTATTGCAGGTTACAGCGTTGAGCTGCTTTTTACTGCAATGGACCGCTTTATTACAGCTTTTTCCGGCAACAATAAGGATGCAGGATAAGTGAAGAATAATAGGTGACGCCCCATATTTTCCGTTTCGGGTCAACATACCTCCTGTAAATCTGACCGAAGGACAAGTCGAAAGTTATTGAACAAATCATCATGGAATCTTTGAAACTAAAAGTTACTTCTAAGGTCCTGGCTCAATCACAGAAAGCTGTCAATCAGGAACAAATTGCAATCACCGACCCGACACGACAGAGGCGCTAGCCCCAATAATCGCTCAGGCAAGCAAACAGAATCGAATATGTCTTGTATTAGCTGGTGGGTTAACTCTTTATCTTGGTGATACAAGCGCCATTTGGCGAGCGCATAACCGCCAAAATGAGGTTGTATTTGACGCCTTGTTCGAGTTTCTTTCCAAGTTTCCCGACCAAGTGTTTGAATTTGTGTGCGAGAAAAAGGAACTTATTTAATTTCATCCAAGAGTTACTGTACCTCCAGTTTACCTGAACTGCTGAAAATCGAAATCGAGAGTAAACAAGGGGGCGTTGACCTTAAATTATTGATTTACGTATCCCGCAGGTATCCCGCTATACCCAGAAGGTTTTGAGCCGTGAGGGGTTACCGGGTTCAACTCCCGGTACCAAAATCTGGCAGGGCGTTAGGTCTAGTCCTCAACCATCTTATACATAAAGCAGGCATGCTGGTGATCTATCTGTTAGTCAGGCAAACCGGTTATGGGATTTACACTTGATAAAGTCGTTCCGTGGGGACGTTCGTATGACGAATACGTACGTATGTTCAACTTCGCTGAGAAGGATTTCGATTTCCGCATTCTTGGTTGCGGAGACGGCCCTGCTGCATTCAACACCACGCTAACCAAACGTGGCGGACGTGTCATCTCGGTTGATCCGGTCTACGTGTTTGATACTGAACAGATCAAAGGCCGAATTGCCGAAACCTATGAAACCGTGATGGCCCAGATGCGCAAAAACCAAGGAGATTATGTTTGGGAAGACATTCAGTCTGTCGAGCAACTCGGAAATATTCGAATATCCGCGATGAAAGATTTTCTCGCTGATTTCGATACTGGAAAACAACAGCGGCGATACATTCCAGGAGAATTGCCGTCGTTGCCTTTCGAGAGCAAACAGTTCGACCTTGCTTTGTCTTCTCACTTCTTGTTCCTATACAGTGCGCATTTATCGGCAGAGTTCCATATTCAGGCTCTCCAGGAAATGCTGCGCGTATCGCATGAAGTGAGAGTGTTTCCACTGCTCACTCTCGACGGCGCTTTATCGCCATATCTCAAGGCAGTGAACGAATATTTCTCTGAAAATGGTTTCAGTGTAGACACGCTGTGCGTACCTTACGAATTTCAACGAGGCGGTAATGAAATGCTAGTTATCAAGCCTGTTTAACATTGCGGTCGAGAAGGAGGATCCGCAAACGGTTTCGCTCACTCGCTCAGCGCCTCTCGTCTAGCACGTTAGAAATTTCGATATCTCTTGTAGGTCATGACTGATTGGAATAATTTGCCCCAAACGATCTTGTTAGCTCGATTCAAGAGATAAATCCGTTTTATGGGCATCCCTCAAAAATGCATGATATACGGAAATTGAATAGTCACTTGTCAGAAAATCTGAAAGAGTATGAAAATGAAAATTATCATTTTGGTTTTAACAATTTGCATTTCAATAACAAGCTTGGCAATTTGTCAGGATAATAAAAATTCTAATGATATTGAAGCTGAGACAATAATCGAATATGCGCGCTTTATGAGGGAAGAGGCTCAAGCACATCGAGAATATTTGGAAAAATTATATACTACAGGGGGAACTATTGCTGGTATTATTGTGACAATTTTTGCAGGAATTATTACATGGATAAATTGGAAAACAAAAGAAGAATTTAAAAGCCAGATAAATGCTTATTTGAAGTCCTACTCAGAACTATTTATTGAGGAAAGTATAAATAAATTTAAAAATCAGACTAGCGTACTGTATGATAAATTTGAAAATGATATTAGCCATAGGAATATTGAGATAGAAAAAAAGGTACATAATTTTGAGAATGATCTCAATCTATTGAAAATTCAATTACAAAATAACATAACATCTATGGTAGATATTTTTGATAAAAAACATATAAAAGTTGGAGATCAAAGTTATCATGAGAAATTTAAAGAAAAACATAAAATATTATGGGTTGATGATAATCCAGAGAATAATCTTGTGCCAAGAAGAATATTTGAGAATGTTGGTATTCAAATCAAACTTGCAAAATCAACAGAAGATGCAATAAAAGAATTAAATATATCTGATTATAAATTGATAATATCTGATATGGGTAGAAAAAATAATCCTGAAGCAGGACTTGATTTATTAGAAAAATTAAAATTTTTTGAAATAAAAATACCAATTATAATCTATT
>QKJV01000479.1 GCA_003249165.1 Desulfobulbaceae bacterium
AAAAAAATGGGATTCATTTCTTTCGTCAAGCCATACTTCGGCATAAGAATTTGACGACTACGGAAAGGTACATAAAAAGAATAAATTCTTTGAGACCAGCTTTGCGGGTTTTGTCTGGAAGAAATAAAAAGCCCACAAAAGGAGCCCTCAAAACAAAAAAGGAGTTAACCATTTTTGGCTAACTCCTTGAATTTTCTTGGCGTCCCCAAGGGGATTTGAACCCCTGTTGCCGGCGTGAAAGGCCGGTGTCCTGGACCTGGCTAGACGATGGGGACTTCTTGGTGGGTCGTGCGCGATTCGAACGCGCGACTCTCTGCTTAAAAGGCAGATACTCTACCGACTGAGTTAACGACCCGTCAGAAGAAGCGATTTTTTACATCAGTCGGTATCGTTTGTCAACCCCTTTTAATCTATTTTATTTTTTTTGTCTATATCAGTCGAAATTCCCATGCTTTTTTTCCTCTTGAAAATCCCTTGAGATAGCGACGCAGGTCTGCTATCCTTCGCTCAATAAAATTTAATGAAAATTCTCCAGTCCGGGTAACTTTTTCGTATTCAGGATTTAGACATATGGGGCTTTTATCTTCTTCGACGACCTTTGTCCGCTATGCGGTCGAAGGTGAACTGCCGGCTAATTTTCTTGAGTTCGCCACAGAGCGCGTAATGCAGAACGCCTATCGGGATATAGATGATAATTTTGAGGAGCGTTCTGTCGGGTGGGTTTCTGTAATGAACATGTTCGATGCCGCGTTTGAATATGCTTCTTTTTTGGTCGGCGATCATATCGTTCTGACCTTGCGGATTGATGAGCGAAAAGTTGCTCCCAAGGTACTTAAGAAATTTACCTTAAAGGAGGAGGCGCGCTTGCTCAAGGAGAGGCAGATTCCAAAATTGAGCAGAGCTCAGAAGCTTGAAATTAAAGACAATGTAAAACTCATGTTATTGAAGAAAGCGGTGCCGACTCCATCAACATATGATTTATGCTGGAATCTTTCAGAAGGAACGTTGCTCTTTTTTTCGACCAGTCTGAAGGCCCAGACGGAACTGGAAGACTTTTTCAAAAAAACTTTTGATCTTTCGCTCCGTTTGCAGATTCCCTATCTGACGGCGGAGCATCTTCTTAAACCGGAATATCACGACGCCCTTTCCCGGCTTACCCCTGATATCCTGATCTGAAAGGAATATTATGGATTTAGTAGATCTTATTTTGGAAAAGCGGTTTCTCGGTCAGGAGTTTCTGACTTGGCTCTGGTTCAAGAGTGAGGAGCAAGGAGGGACAGTTCAAGTGCCCGGCGTCGGGGATGTTCTGTTGGTTTTTGAAAAACATATGCTGTTGGAATATGGTGAGGGTGACGCTTTTGAGAAGATTATCTGTCAGGGGCTGCAGGCCGAACTGAACGAGGCTCGCACCGGCTTGCGTATGGGAAAAAAACTGGAACAGGCCCGCATTCACCTTGTTCAGGACGAATATGAATGGTACATGACCCTGAAGGCAAGCATGCTCGAATTTCGCAGTGTTAAACCCCCAAAAACTCTGGCTGAGGCAGAAGAAGGTGAATCTGAGGAGGCCCTTGAGGGAAGATTACTTGAAAGAATAGGCATGCTGGAAACCGCGACCCGGACGGTTGATGAACTGTTTCGTGTTTTTCTTGAAATCAGAACAAGTCCGAGCGGATGGCAGGCAGAGCTGGCGCGTATCCGGAAATGGATACATAAATCCGCCTGATCCGCGTTTTCGTGCCAGATAGTGGTGAGTTTTCAAAAACAGCCAATCGAGGAAATGAAGTAACGAAGTTTACCCGGAAATTCATTTGAATGTCCTGTAAAGACCGACAATTGGGAAAAAATTTCCCTGTGATTATAACTTTAGATGAAGACTATGGAATTTGAAATTGTTATCGGGCTGGAAGTGCATGCCCAATTGAAAACCAGATCGAAAATTTTCTGCAGTTGCACCACTGAATTCGGCAAACCGCCAAATACCAATACTTGTCCGGTTTGTCTTGGAATGCCTGGTGTTTTGCCTGTTCTTAACCGACAGGTAGTTGAATATGCTTTGAAAATGGCGATCGCTACTAACAGCAGTATCGGTATGTTTAACCAGTTTGCCCGGAAAAACTACTTTTATCCGGATTTGCCTAAAGGATATCAGATTTCTCAGTTTGATCTTCCCATTGCAGAGCATGGTTATGTCGATATTGAGGTTGATGGAAAACAGCGTCGGATTGGTTTGACCCGCATCCATATGGAAGAAGATGCCGGCAAATTGATTCATGATCATGCCAAGCCGCAGAGTTATGTTGATCTCAACAGGACTGGTGTTCCGCTGATCGAGATTGTCAGCGAACCCGACATTCGTTCGCCTGAAGAGGCATCAGCCTACCTGAAAAAACTGCATGCAATACTCCGCTACCTTGATATATGTGACGGTAACATGCAGGAAGGCAGTTTCCGCTGTGACGCCAATATCTCCTTGCGGCCGATAGGGCAAAAGGAATTTGGAACCCGCACCGAATTAAAGAACATGAACTCGTTCCGAAATGTGCAGCGTGCGCTGGAATATGAGGTTCGACGCCAGCGGGACATTCTGCTTGACGGTGGCAAGGTGATTCAGGAAACTTTGCTCTGGGATGCCGAACGCAATGTTACAAATTCCATGCGCGGCAAGGAAGAGGCACACGATTACCGATATTTCCCCGATCCGGATCTGGTCCCGGTTGTTATTGACGACGATTGGATTAATCGGCTGAAAAATTCGATGCCAGAACTGCCTGATGCCAAAAAACAGCGTTTTATGAGTGAACTTCAGTTCAACGAGGAAGATGCGGGGGTGCTTACCGGTTCCCGGGAGCTTGCTGACTATTTTGAGTCGGCTTTGAAGCTGTATCCGGATGCCCGAATGCTAGGTAACTGGATTAAGACAGAGATGATGCGGGAACTTAAGGGAGAAGACGGCCTGGATATTCGTGCTTTTCCAGTATCTCCAGACAATCTTGCCGGTTTGCTCTCCTTGATTGATAAGGGAACTATCAGCGGGAAGATCGCCAAAAATGTTTTTGAGGAGATGATGCAGAGCGGCAAGGATGCCCAGACGATCGTCCAGGAAAAGAACCTTGTTCAGATGAGTGATGCTGGAGATCTGTTGCAGATCGTTCAGCAGATTCTGCAGGATAACCCGCAGCAGGTCGTTGATTTTCAAGGTGGCAAAACAAAGCTTATGGGCTTTTTTGTCGGCCAGCTTATGCAGAAGACAAAAGGAAAGGCCAACCCGAAGATGGCAAATCAACTTTTTCAGCAGGAATTAAACAAATAATGGGTCAGTAGCCCGGTGGACAGCAGGAGAAACCAGCAGGATACAGGAAAAGGACACCGCCAGCGGCTGCGTGAAAAGTTTGCCGTAAGAGGCATTGATGCCCTCAATGATGATGAAGTTTTGGAACTGCTGCTGACGTTAGGAACACCCAGACGTAACTGTAAGGACACTGCCCGGTCTCTGCTGGAAAAGTTCGGCAGTCTGGCTGCTGTCCTGGAGGCAACTCCTTTTGAGTTGCGAACGGTTAGCGGCGTCGGGCCACAGAATTCCTTTGCTGTTCATTTCATCCAGAGTGTGGCACGTCGCTATCTGCACCAGCGTTTGCGCAACAAAAATTACCTGCGGTCTTCACGGGAGGTAGCGGATTACCTTATCCATTCCATGCGTGACATAAAAAAAGAGGTCTTCCAGGTAATTTTCCTGGATGCCTCTTTTGCCATTCTCAATACTGAGATTTTGTTTGAGGGAACCTTGTCGGTCAATACAGTGTACCCACGAGAATTTATCAAGACCATTCTCGATAACCATGCCGCAGCCGTAGTCATTGCCCACAATCATCCATCCGGCAGTCTGACTCCTTCTTCTGCCGACCGCAGCCTTACCCGTAAACTGCTTCTCGCCTGCTCGTTCATTGATGTGCAACTGCTCGATCATCTCATTATCGGCAGTGGACAGCAACCGTACAGTTTTGCCGACCACGGCTTGATGGATGAGATCAGGCAAGAATGTCGTTTGTTGTGACAGATCCCTTTGACCAGACGGGGATTTATCTGCACATCCCCTTTTGCAGGACTAAATGTCTTTATTGTTCCTTTAATTCTTATGCGGGGCGCGAAGATGAGATTTATGCGTATCTGCAGGCACTGGAGCAGCAAATCAAGCGTATGGCGGCGCATCCCTGGAGCCAGGGGCGGACTTTTTTTTCTCTTTACATTGGAGGAGGTACGCCGACAATCTGTAATCCACGGTTGCTCGGCAAATTGATCGTAAAGTGTCTGGCAGCATTTCCCTTTTGCGTGGATCCTGAGATTACGGTGGAGTCAAACCCGAATACCTTGTCGTCCGTTCAATTGCAAACCCTTCTTGAGTCAGGTGTAAATCGGCTCAGTATTGGCGTGCAATCTTTTGCTTCCCAAGAGCTCAAACTGCTTGGCCGCAGCCATACGTCTAAAGAGGCTTGTCAGGCCTTTTTCATGGCCAGAAATGCTGGGTTTACCAATATCAACCTGGATTTGATGTATGGCCTGCCTCGGCAGACAGTCAATACTTGGCGGCAAAGCCTTGAGACGGCTGTGGAGCTTGCTCCTGAGCATTTATCTCTTTATGAGCTGATGGTGGAAGATGGGACTCCCCTCGCCTCTTTGGTTAAAAATAAAGAATGTGTTCTTCCGCATGAGGATCTGGTTGCGGACATGGAAAATATAACTGCCGAGATTTTGCAAAAAAACGGTTATTGCCGTTATGAAATATCAAATTATGCTCGACCAGGCTCTATATGCAGGCACAATATCAATTATTGGCAAAATGGTTCCTGGCTCGGATTCGGAGCAGGAGCGGTTGGATCTCTTTCGGGGATGAAGGTGACAAACATTCATGATAGCCGCATTTACACAAAAAGAATAAACTGCCGTCTGGAGCCGTTTAGTGAAATTGAATGTTTGTCCCGCCAGGCTCACTTCAGGGAAACAGTCATCATGGGACTCAGGATGCTTCAGGGAATCTCTCTGGAGGAAATGGAAAACCGTTTCAGGATCAATCCCGTGCTCTATTACGGCAGAACTCTTCAGAAGCTGATTGACCGGAAATTACTTGTCCTTGAAAACGGATTTATGCGCTTATCGGATTCGGCTCTGCCGCTTGCCAATCAGGTGCTGCTGCAATTAGTGTGATTCCTGGAAAGGTCAGGCGACTATCTGCATGGTGTCTTCCAGCATTACTTCAAGTTCTGCTAAAACAATTTCCTTTAAACGAAGGGCAGCGGATTCTGGCGTGCTGAACAGGATAATAGAAGGATCATGGTTTATGCCGAGACCGAGCTTGGTGCAGGCTTGGTTGGTAAGTCTGACGAGCATTAGTGGAACATTTTCCGTATCAAATTCCTGACTATGATGATCTCGAGTAATTTCACAGTAGATTTTGGGCAGGTTCCATTGGGAAAGCAGTTTGTATCCCTGCTCCGCATGGAATGAGCGAATAATCTCGTAGCTGAGTTCATAGGAAATCTTGAAGGAATTTTTTTCCGATTCCTGCATAGTGTCTATTACTCTCAAGAGAAAAAGCTTGCCAATATCGTGCACCAGCCCGCCGATAAATGCCTCATTATCTTGTTCGTGGTAGTTGAGCCTCCTGGCTAGCCATTGTGAGCCTATTGCACATGCCACGGAGTGTTTCCAGAGTTTGTTCAGCAGTTTATTGAATCGTTTATCCCTGGCGCGGTAATGAATTCGCTCTGCAGCTATCAGCACGAGTTCACATACCTGCCGGGAGCCGAGGCGCACAATAGCATCTCTGACCGTTGTAATGACCGATAACCCTCCAAAAAAAGGGGAATTTGCCGCACGTAAGACTTCTGCGACCAGAACCTGATCCTGATAGATCAAATGGGTCATCTCTCTGATATCAAAATCTTCGTGGCGCGCCATACGTAATATGCGCATGGAAATTTCATTAAATACTGGCAGTTGGAAATTTTCCTTCCGGACAAATTCATTGATTTGGTCGATGAGGGATAGGCCTTGGTCCATTTAGTGCACTCCTAATAGACGTTTGATTTCCGCAAGGGGACGCGGCCTGTCGAGGCGTGGGAGCTGCCGTATGACCTCATTGAAAGTGGTCATTCCCTGGCTTGCCTTGCAGATACCGTCTTCGAGCAATGTTACCAGACCGGTAGTCTGGGAACTGATTCTTTTAATTTCATGTGATGTTTTTCGGGCAATGACCGCATCCTTAACCATTTCGCCTGGAATGAGCAGTTCATGGACGGCAAGTCTGCCCTTGTAGCCGGTATAGCGGCATTTACTGCATCCCCTTCCCCTTTTGAAAACAAGTCCGCTTCCTTCTTTCGAGGTGTAACCGAGCCTGCGCAGTTCATCCGGGGTCAGCGGGTGATCTTCCACACAATCCGGGCATACTCTGCGAACGAGACGCTGAGCAAGAATGCCGGCAATCGTTGACGCAATGAGAAATGCTTCAATTTGCATGTCAAGTAGCCTCAGCAGCGCGCCGGTGCTGTCTTCGGTATGAAAAGTCGTTAAAACTTTATGGCCGGTTAGAGCAGCTTCTATGGCCATCTCAGCGGAAAAACGGTCACGTATTTCGCCGATGACGATAATATCCGGATCCTGGCGCACTATATGTTTCAACGTCTCCTCGAAGGTGACGTTAATTTTGGGATTTATTGAACACTGGGCTATCCCGTCCAGGACGAATTCGACAGGATCTTCTGCCGTTATAATGCTGCAGTTAGGATTGTTGAGATGGTTGATTGCGCTGTAAAGTGTACTTGTTTTACCCGATCCGGTGGGGCCAGTAATAATGACAACGCCGCTCGGCGCATCCAGAGCCTCTTCTTCAAAGCGTTGCATAATGCGGGGAGCAAATTGTAATTCATCGATTCTCCGTAGCTCTCCCTGACGGCCAAGGAGACGCAAAACGATATTTTCACCATGAATAGTCACATAGATCGAAACGCGCAGATCAATCTGCACGTCGAACTCTTCGAAATAGATCCGGCCGTCCTGATGCCGCCGGCGTTCAGCAATGTCGGCACCGGCAAGAATTTTGATTCGGCTGGATATGCCGGGCGCCATGTCTAGAGGAAATTCTTTGTAGGGAACCAGCACTCCATCCTTCCGGAAGCGGATCTGCAGTTTATCGCGAAGTGGTTCTACATGAATATCGCTGGCATTTTGTTTGTGCGCTTCCTGCAGGATGCTGTTGACTGCGGCGACAACTGCGTTGTCATTTGAATCGAGCCTTTTGGCCCCCTTGTCGGCAACGAGACCTTTGGTCTCATATCTGTTCAGTGCCTCAAGTATGGCCCTTTCCTTGGCAATACCGATAATAATCGAGGAACCGAATATTTTTTTTGCAGCATTTACCTGTTCGTTATTGAGCGGATCGGCAAAGGCCACCAGGATACCGTCTTTCTGATAATGGAGAGGCAGAAATTTGTTTTCGATGTAATTTTCGATTTTGCCACGTTCAAAAACCTTGGGATCAACCTCGGCGATTGCAGGATCAATATAGGGAAAGCCCAGTTGATAAGAAAGAACGCGCAGCAGATCATTTTCATCAATCAGGTTGATATCGACAATAAGCTGCCCGAATTTGGCGTCAGGATGTTCCCGCTGGTTATCAAGAACCATGGAAAGATCAGCTTCGTTAATGTATCCCAGCTCAACCAGTAATGAACCAAGTGGGATAGAAACCGGACTGGAACGCAGGGCTTCCTGTACTTGGTCCTTTGTAACATAGTGCAGTTCTTCCAGGATGCTGAGCAGGGTCCTGTGAGAGGTCAGCTTGGCGTGAACCCGTTGAGCGTAACGTAACTGATCTTCTGTTATAAGCCCTTCCCTGATCAGAAGCTTGGGAATTTCGTTTCTGTTTGCTGTTGCTACGTTTCTGATCTGCTTATTTGCTTCCGCAGCACGCTCCTTTTCTAACTCGACGCGTACTTTAGCCATGAATTACTCCTGTCCTCACTCGTCATATCGGCAGAATGTGTACCTCCAGCTTTACTTCGTGCAGACCGTACAAGAAAAGCCCTTTTCTGCCATCAATAGCCACCGGGTCTCCCAACCGGATGACTCTTCCTCCGATTACACAACGTTCCTCAGCCTCATAGACCTGCAGAGCATGACAACCGACAACGCAGGTCTTCTCCAGACGCAGGGCAACTACCGAAGCATGTGATGTCTGACCGCCCCGTGCAGTCAACAGCCCATCTGCCTGAGCTATTTCCTTGACATCTTCCGGCACAGTATCCTGTCGGATAAGGATGAGAGGCATATCGGGATTTTTCTCCCGTAAATCAATTATGTTTTTTTCATTGAAAACTGCCAGTCCGGCAAGTGCACTACCGCTTACTCCAATTCCTTTTCCCAGAATGTATTCCGAAAGCTGATCCTCATTTTTGAAAACATAGAAACGTTCCTTTTTCTTGATGGTTATCATGTCCCGTGTCTGCAGGATATACAGGTCAGAAGATTTGGGGCCCTCAAAGGTGAATTCTATTTCCTGTGGATTCCAGTCTTTCTCATAGACAAGGTTTCTGGCTATCGAAAGGAGCTCCTTGTATACTTCCGGAGATTTTTTTTCCAAAGAAAAGTCGATTGGCCTGCCGTCAATTTCCGCCTGCTCGACGGAAATGGGGAAGGTTTTGACGAGACCGCTGACAATATCCTCGCCCTGATCTCCTGGAGCGTAATCTCCCCAGAGGGCAACTCGACGGACCTTGCGATACGGGTGGGCAGTAAAGACAACTCCACTGCCACTTTCTGGTCCAAGATTTCCAAATACCATGGCCTGAACAATCGCTGCTGTTCCCCAGGCATGGGAAATGCCCATCAAGCTTCTATACCCCTTTGTTTTGGGCGCGTTCCACGAGCCAAGAACCATTTCTATGGCACCGATCAATTGCAGCCATGGATCGTCAGGGATGCCGATGCCGAGATTCCTTATTTTTTTCTGGTAGCTGAGCGCCAATTCTTTCATCTGGGCCGGACTAAACTGACTTTTTACCTTCACGCCATGTTTTGCCTTTGCCTCATTCATCAGTGCCTGGAATGTCTCCCGAGGCACGCCCATAGTCATTCCCCAGGATTGGAGAAACCGCCGGAAGTTGTCCCAAGCCAGGTATTCCTTCCCTGGAATTTCAGCAACCGCTTCAACGATTTCGTTGTTTAAGCCTACGTTATGAATTGTGGCCATCATGCCAGGCATAGAGATGGATGCTCCGCTGCGGACAGAAACCAGCAGAGGGTTATCCGGATCTCCGTAACGACCGCCGGCTCTTTCCTCAACCCGATTTAAAGCATACCGAATCTGCTTCATAAACTCATTGCGGGCCATATAGAAACTGTTAACGACAGACCAGCAGCGGAAAATTTCCGTGGTGATAATGAAGCCTGGCGGGACAGGTTTGTTATCAGAGGCGAGGAGGCAGAGGTTAAAGCCTTTGTTGCCAAGCAGAATAAGGTTTTTTGCATGTGCGCTTTTTCTGTTGAACTCGTGAATGGCTTTATCTGGATTATAAGTCATCAGCAGGTCAAGCTGTTTTTCGTCAAGGAGTTCGCGCTGTCGCTCAAGCACCTGATAAATTCGTGTAATGAAATTATCTAGATGCTGCAGCCCGAATGTTTCGGATATAAGGTCTCGCATGAAGGCTTCGGACAGCCGATGGATTGACTCCTTCAGACATTGACCGTTTTTGTCGTTTTCATCCTCTTCCCACAGGTTACGGTATTTTGCCAGGAGATTGCCGGAGCCGATTTGAGGAATGATAATGGACAGATTGTTTTGATGGATGTTGGTGTAATAGGCGTAAATTACGTCTTTCACTCCTTCGGAAAGCCCGCGGAATATGTCGATGTACTGGGTATATGAAAAACGCTTGATGCCCAGTGAATTGGAAAGCAGGGCCAGATAGGTTTCCAACCGGCGGCTGGTTATTCCGTCGATTTTCAAGGCGCGAAGATACAGGCGAAGATATTTGATTATCCTGATAAATGTTGCACGGGTGATAAAAGATAGATTCAGCGATGAGGGAAGCCTTTCCAGATAAATATTGGCCAGATTTTCCAGTCGAAATGTCAGCCCCAGAGCATCAAACTTTCTTTCACTGTAACGTCCGTAAACAGAAGGAATATCAACAGCAATATGTCTTTTATAATAGATATCTTCTTTTGCATCGAAAACAGTACTGCTCAGGATAATTGCTTTTAACTGTTCCAGATGATCGAGCAATGCAGTCAGACATTGTACTGTATCGCAGATTTCAAGATCGGCGAGCAGTTGCTCCATCTCCGGAAAGCCACTTCCCGCCGCCTGTTCGAGTTGCCGCCGTAATTCCTGGAAACCCAGATTGTATTTCAGGTCAAGCAATCTGTACATCTGCACCAGTAGTTCGAAACGTCTGACCTCGTGCGGACTGATATCTGTCTGAGAGGCGAGAAAAGCACTGATTTTCCCTTCATCCCATTTGAGCAGGTCACTTTCTTTTTCGAACTGTTCAAACTTTTTCAGCCTTTTTGTAAGGATATGCTGTTCGTCAATAAAGGGCCCAGAAGTCTGAATCTGGCTGAGGACTTCGTCAGGAAGAAAGTCCTTGAGAACGCTTTTATCGAGTGTCCGCCAGAACCGGAGAATTGCTTTGATAAAGTCGACAATGAGGTTTGAGCTTTCGACGTGACTTTGTTTCCGCAGGAAATGAATGAGCAGGTCTTTGCGCTTATGTATTTCATCAAGCTCGGTAGAGACATCACGTAAATTCCCCTCTGCCCCGATTTCGTTAAAAAAGACTGGCATGAGCTTGGTGAATTGCTTGACCAGATTATAAACCGGAGCAACAGGGTGATTGAGAAGTCTACTGATGTCTCGTTGGAAAAGATCCGTATCCTTGACGCAGGTGCCGGAAAGTTTGAGATTGATGATGAGAGCTGAAAAAAGGGTGGAACACCATTTCGGTTCCTGCATGATCAGATTCAGCCAGACACGTATGTTGGCCAGATGCGCTGGATTGGTTATCGGTTGCCAGTCTTGGTCCACCCCGGTGACATTCGCATACTGAAAACCGAAGCGCACCGTCTCCCAGAGAAAAGTTTCCACCAGTCGGCTGTTTTCCCTGTTAAATACCTCAGTCCCAAGAACCTGAATACACTGCAGCGACGTGTGGGGATATCGGCGGACGTTTTCTTTCAGAAGGTGAAGAGTTGTTAGGAGAAAAGACTCTATCTCCTCGAATGTCTGTTTGCGTATGAGGACAATCAGGCTTCGGTTTATTTCCCGCAGGCTTTCCTCGTGGATAAGATAGAGTCCGGAGGTCCGCATGATCCGGAAAAGAAAAATCAGTTTCCTATTTTCTGAAAATCTATCGTCTTCTGTTTTGTTATCTTTACTCTGTTGTTCGGCAAGCTTTTCCGGAATCTCCCTGTAAAGTCGGACTATATCCATATGGGAGGGCAAATCAAGGAGAGTTCGAAGATTTCGCAGGTCATTGCTGGCTTCAATTGCCTGTAACGAGTTAAGATGCTCTTTTATCTGGTCATGGGAAATCGCGTTGAATAGCTTGCCGGCATGCCAGTGGTTGCACATATCGGAGCATTCAGCAAGAAACCAAGGGAGAGGATCCTCGACTTCGAGCCAGTAGTTGTAATTGAGCTCCAGAATTTTTTTCATCAGATGCGCTGCCGGTTGCAGATTGAAAGAGACCTGCTCCTTCTCACGATATTCGACAAGCAAAAGGAGGATCTTTTTCATTGGATGGTGCCCTTGGACAACGAGCATGATGATGTGATTTTCCAGAGAATACAGCTTGTCAAAGAGGTTGCTCAACGCGTTTTCGTAATGCTGCAGATCCGTTTTTGCACTGTTAATGAGTCGTTCGACATAGGCAAGCATGGATTCGATACAGAGATTGAGCAGTGTTTTGTTCTTTCTGGTTTCATCAATTGCCTGCAGAAAAATTTCGCAGAAAATACGAAAAGCGGCAGGTCCTTGTTCGGTACGGCAAAAGAGATCTACATTTTTCAATACAAAAGTGCGCAGTTTAGGGATGATGAGATTCCAGTTACGATATGGATGATGAATTTCATATAGTAAATCATATAAGTTGTTGTGGATCCCTTTATACTCCTTGATGAGATCAAGGAGTATGAGTTTTTCGGGATCAATCGTCACATGAGTGACTGCCGTTTCCTGAAGATTGGCCTTTAATGCACTTGATGTTTCACAAAGGCTTGTTTCTTTTTGGCTCATAGAAGAAATCAGTGAGTTAAATTAAACCTGCACAAATGATTGCCTGACGTAGAAACATTTTTTCCTCTACTCCAGGGCTGTTGTCATGAAAGTTGTCAAAGCGGCAGCAGCCCTGGAATATTTCCGCAATCTGCAACGAAAAATTGCTGTGCGCTACAGAGGTTTCTGGTTTTCCATGAGAAGGATCAGATCAAGTACTCGATTGGAATAACCCCATTCATTATCATACCAACTGAGCACTTTGACCATGTTCCCGATAACTTTGGTTGATATGCTGTCAATTACGGAGGAATGCGGGTTCCCCTGGTAATCGATGGAAACCAGAGGTTCTTCCGAGTAACCAAGATAGCGATTGCTGGCCTCTTTCAAAGCTTGATTGACTTCGGTAACAGATGTTTCCTTTTCAACCTCCATGACAGCGTCTACCAGCGAGACATTCGGGGTTGGAACACGAACTGCCAGGCCGTCAAATTTGCCTTTCAGCTCCGGAATAACCAAAGAAACAGCAGCAGCAGCTCCTGTTTTAGTTGGAATCATCGACAGCGCCGCGGCCCTCGCCCGTCTTAGGTCATTGTGAGGGAAATCGAGAATCCGCTGGTCATTTGTGTAGGAATGGACGGTTGTCATCAAGCCTTTTTTGATGCCGAATCGGTCCATAATGACCTTGGCAAAAGGAGCAAGACAGTTAGTGGTACATGATGCGTTGGAGACAATATGATGCTGGCTTGCATCATATTCATGTTCGTTGACACCCATGACGATGGTTTTCACATTGCCTTTGGCAGGTGCAGATATGACAATTTTTTTGGCGCCGGCATCTATATGAGCGCTGGCTTTTTCTCCGTCAGTGAAAAGTCCGGTTGACTCCACCACATAATCGATTCCCATGTCACCCCAGGGAATATCAGCCGGATTCCTGTGGTTGAAAATGGCAACTTCCTGATCGTCCACGGTAAGACCCTTTGCAGACACCTGGACGTTTTTGTCATAAACTCCCATGATTGAGTCGTATTTGAGCAGATGGGCAAGTGTCTCGTGGTTGGTGAGATCATTAATGGCAACCACTTCGATGTCTTTGAATGTAGCATCTTTGCCGATAGCTCTGAATACGTTTCTGCCGATTCTGCCAAAACCATTAATGCCGATTTTTATAGTCATGCCGTCTCCTCAATTATTTACAGTAACTGTGTTAAGGGAATTTTACCCTGTTGCTTTTCTTGTTTCTTACTCAGTAGCAGCGCCTTTAGTTGACGCGTCCAAAGATCAGCTTCTTTGCATCGCTCATTAACACGCATGGCTTCCTGAAATGCTCCAAGCGATTTTTCATACCAGTTTCCCTCAAAATAACTCAGCCCTGCAAAGCAATATCCTTTTTCAGGGGCACCGTTAAACATATCTTTAAAAATTTCATCGAGTGTTTCTGACCAGAGCTCAACTACCACATTAGGATTTTCAATGAAATATCTGAGCAACAGGAAGTTGTCGGAATACAAGGGAAGGTTGTTTCTCATAATAAAACTTGCCCTGCCAAAAAGAATTCCGATATTTTCCAGCTGTTTTGCAGGCTCATGAAAGATTTTTTCCATGAATCGGCGGCATTCCAATCCGCAAAATTTCCGTATTTCCTGATTCGATCCTTCTTCGGTCCCATTGGTTGGTGGTGCATAATACTCCAAAAGATAAATATTTTCCTTGAGTTTCATGGCCTCATGGAAAATAGAGCCGATAATCCAGTCAAGGAGGGGATCATCAACCTTGAAAACGTAACCGCCGTTGCGCCAAAGTAAATGGCAATCATCTTTTAATCGCCAGAGGCAACCTTTTTTGTTTTCTGTCCCAACCAGTTTTTCAATATCTGCATAAGACACCCTTCCCGTCTCGATATGTTCCCGATAAATCTGAAGGAAAAATATGCTGGAGTGGTAAAATTTTTTAAACATGTCGGTGACAAAATAATCGCGTCGCCGATTGAGCCAGGTGTTTCTGCTGTAATTTTTTTGCTTTTTGCAGCCAATCATGGTTCTCGGCAGAGCTTAAAAGACTCCTGATAAAGCTTCATATATCGTAGCATAATTTTATCCCAGGTGTAGGAATTATAGATAGTTTCTATACTTTCCTTCTGGATGGTCCTGAGATGGTCCGCATCAGTCCTGAACAGCTCCAATACATTTTGCATTGTCTCCATCAGCGCAGCTGCACTATGTTCCTTGTAGACAAAACCCGTTTTGTTATCCTCGACTTTCACCAGTCCTCCGACATGATGTACGATCGGGATATTTCCGAAAAGCTGGGCAATGTAATCAGTCAATCCACAGGGTTCATATTGTGAGGGGATGAGAAAAAAGTCCCCGGCGGCATAAAGCTTGTTGGCCAATTTTTCGTCGTAGCCAAGCAGGATGGTTATTCTGCCTTGATTTTCTTTTATTTCCGTCAGGGTGATCAGTTCTTTTTCTATCTCTTTAGCCCCTGAACCGAGAATAACTACCTGAAAGCCATCATCTGTCGGCAACAGGCTTTTAAGAGCATCGACAAGTTTGTCTACCCCTTTTTGGGCGGTAAGACGACCTATCAGTGTGAAAAGCGGGAGATCGGGTCTGTCGTCCAGTGTTCCGTTTATCCGTATATGACCAAGCTGCTTTGCACGAATGAGGCTGGTCAGCTCCTGGCGGCAGACTTTTTTCCCCTCCAGATCCCCTGATATTGGAGAAAAGGGTGCGGCAATTCCCAGGATATCAGCCTTTTCAGGGTTGAAATCTTCCGGGTTTATCCCATTTGTTACTCCCTGCAGTGTCACCCCTCTGCCGGCCAAGGTATGGCCAAGCCAACCGGTGAGTTCGTCATCAGCGGTTTCCCTCAATTCCCGCGCATAGTTTTCACTAACTGTATTCATAATTGCATATGGGGCGGAGGCAAGAAACGGGTCAAAACAACCGTTAAGCTGATTTTTGCCGATGGTGGCGGATGGCAGCCGTGTTATGGCTTTGGCAAAAGGAAGATCATCCACTTCCTGATGATAACCGAGGCCGGCATTGTGAATGGTCACAACCATTCCGGTTTTTCTGAAAAAATGACGAATGCCATCGATCTCTCTGGCCATAACCGGTAACAGGGCGGCATGCCCGTCCTGGCAATGGATAATATCCGGCCGTTTCCCGCTGTACAGCATGAAATTAAGTGCTGATTTCTGAAGAAGGACATTCATGGCAAAATAATCGTAATGCCCGCTGCCGCTGACATGAAGGGGATTTTCCGTTTCATCTTCGGCCGTGTAAGTGTAAACGGCTCTTTTTTCACTGTAACGTCCTGCATCTACCAAATAAATAGTCAGGTTTTTTTTGTCCTTCCTCTCTTTCCGTTCCCATATGAGGACATCTTCCCGCCGTTCAACACCGACATAGTTCATGTCCACCTGAAACGAATAATGCTCCTTAAATCCAGACGATTGTGGATCGATGAAGCCATACATGGGCAGTATTACGGAAACTTTGGCTTTTTTTGCCAGGGCTTCGGCAAGCTGGCGGCAAACGTCTTTGACTCCACCAGCACCGGCCAAACCATCATATTCCCTGGTGATAATCCATATGTCCTTAATTTTTTCCTGTTTTTTTTCGCTCATATTTCTTCCATCTCCAGTGACTCGGGTGTCCATTCAATCGTTTGCTGGCGCAAAAGGTGGTCTGCTAAAGTCAGACAGACCATGGCCTCACAAACGGGGATTATTCTGGGAATTGCAGAAATATCATGTCTCCCGCCAATTTGAATTTCTACGGATTCGTAGTCGAGGTTGACTGTATTTTGTGGTTTGGCAATTGAGGGAATGGGTTTTACCGCAACCCGCGCGATAATCGGTTCACCATTTGAAATCCCGGCCAGAATTCCTCCAGCGTTATTGGAACTGAAGCCTTCGGGGGTCAATGCATCATTATTTTCGGAGCCTGTCATGCGGGCAGCCATGAAGCCTGATCCGATTTCAACCCCTTTGACCGCCCCAATCGACATTAATGCCCCAGCCAGATCGGCATCTAGTTTATTGAAAACCGGTTCTCCTAATCCAGCCGGGCAGCCTGAGGCGATTATTCCGACGATGCCTCCCAGTGAGTCTCCTTCTCTCCTGACTGTCTCGACCCTTTCTTCCATCCGGGCGGCCGCTTCGTTATCCGGGCAGAAAAGGCGATTTTCGTTGATTGCGTCTAGATCAAAATCAGCGGCATCTATTCCGCCAAGAGAAAGTGTATAGGCAAACACCTCGATTTCATGAAAAGATAACAGTCTTCTCGCGACTGCCCCGGCTGCAACCCGGGCTGCAGTTTCTCTGGCCGAGGCACGTCCTCCTCCACGATGGTCGCGGATGCCGTATTTCATCAGGTAGGGGTAGTCGCCATGTCCGGGGCGAAAAATGTTTTTGAGATGATCATAAGATTTACTGTGGGCATCCTTGTTATAGATAATCAGCGTCAGCGGTGTACCGGTCGTTCTTCCTTCAAAGATTCCCGAAAGAATTTCAACTCTGTCGGGTTCCTTACGAGGGCTCGTTGCACCACCTGTTCCAGGGCGTCTCCGATCAAGATCCGCCTGGATATGCTCTACGGAAAGCGGAATTCCAGGAGGGCATCCATCTATCGTCGCGCCAATAGCTGTCCCGTGAGACTCTCCCCATGTTGTAACCCGGAAAATTTGCCCAAAAGTGTTTCCTGCCATATTTCACCTCATCCGGACCAGCCGGTAAATTTTTTATCAATTAGATATTATTTGTCAGGTTGTATTTTGTTTTCATTGTCCGCTGACCAAAGATTCAGAATTTCTTCAATTATCTGTTCGATGGGTTTTTCCGTATTGACCGCATGATGTGCCCCTTTCCGGTATAGCGGGTCCCTTTCAGCCAGCACAGTAGCTATTTCTTTTATCATGTCACTGTTCTCTGTGAGGGCGGGACGCTGACTGGCAGAGAGTGAATCAGCAGACAAACGTTTGCTGATGGTATGGATATCTGCCTGCAGCCAGATTATGAGCGACGTTTTCATCAGATCAGCCCAGACTTCTTTATGCATTATTGCCCCCCCACCAGGCGCAATAACAAGATTTTCCCGTTTCACAAGAGATGAGAGATAATTACGTTCAAGTGTTCGAAAAAAAGCCCATCCTTTCTTGGCTACTATTTCATTTATGCTGCTCCCCTGTTGTTTTTCAATTTCCAGATCAGTATCAATAAATGAAAAAAGCAGTCGATCGGCAAGAATTCGTCCAAGTGAAGTTTTGCCGGTAGCCCGATAGCCTGTCAGGACTATTTTTGTATTTTTTCTTTTCATACAGATATTTAAGTAATGAGAACCGAAACTGTCAAGGACGGGATGGCATGTAATTAAGAAAAATTAGCTTTTACCCTTTACTTATCATTGAGAATAAATATTTTTAACGATTAAACATTCTTTTTGATAAAAGTCGATAGATTCCCAAAGTGTGCTTTTTACTCGCTGTTGTTTGATATCAAGTAATATTGCTTGTTTTTTGAGAGATTATTATAAAAAGGAGGAATAAATAATGACGCATTCATGTACTAAAATGATGAAAGTCGGTGATATGATAGATAATTTTTCTATGGAAACGTATATCCCCACTGATTTTTCTTTCGGCAGGATTTCTTTCGAAGAGTTAAAAAATCAGGGCAAATGGACGGTTCTTGTCTTTTATCCAGCCGATTTTACCTTTGTCTGTTCCACTGAGCTTGCTGATTTTGCTGAACTGTATGATGAATTCAAGGCTGCGGGAGCCGAACTTATTGCTGTAAGTACTGATACCCAGTTTACTCATCTAGCCTGGAAACGGGAGGAAAAATCCCTTGAAAAGGCTCTTTATATCATGGCATCAGATCGTACAGGCAAGGTTTCTAGGATGTTTGGTGTTTATGACCACGAAACCGGGCTTGCCTTACGGGGAACTTTTATTATCAATCCAGCGGGGACGATTGTGGCCTCGGAAGTTAATTATTATAATGTGGGACGCAGCGCGGCGGAAACCCTGCGTAAGCTTAAGGCGAGCATTTATGTTGCTGATCATCCGGAACAAGCTTGTCCGGCAAATTGGCAGGAAGGGAATAAGACGCTGACGCCTTCGGCCAAACTGGTCGGCAAGGTTTATGACGCCTTGAGTGACAGGTAGTTTCTAAAACCGCCCGGTATGAATTATCTCTTGCGGTTTTTTTGATATTCTTAACAGGCCCTTTAGAATTGACTAATTGACTTCAATCCTGGAACAGTTTAAAAAATCATCAAATGTTTTCAGCCGATTGCCAATATTTCATGTAGGAGACAAATTATGGCCAGCAAGCCCGAAATGATCATTGTTCTAGCAACGCGGAATAAGGGAAAAACGAGAGAATTTCAGGAAATTTTAAAAAATTTTCCCGTTGAGATTCGGAGCCTGGATGATTTTGGCCCCATCCCGGAAGTGGTGGAGGATGGAAAAACATTTGATGATAATGCATACAAAAAGGCATCATTTACGGCAAAAGTTTTAGGTATTCCCGCTATTGCCGATGATTCAGGTCTGGTGGTCGAAGCACTCAATGGTGTCCCAGGAGTGCATTCCGCCCGTTATGCAGGACAAAATGCTACAGATCAGGATAATATCAACAAACTGTTGAAAGAATTAGAAGGAAAAACAAACCGCAAGGCGGCATTCGAATGTGTCATTTCTATTGCAGTCCCATCCGGACCTGCACTTACTTATGAAGGCAGATGTGAAGGTGAAATAATCAATGAACCGCGCGGAGAAGGCGGCTTTGGCTATGATCCGGTTTTTTATTATCCTGAATTTGGAAAAACTTTCGCTGAAGCTGATTTGCAGGAAAAAAACAAAGTCAGTCATCGTGGAAAGGCTCTGGCGGAACTTGTTGACGAATTCGATAAAGTGCTGGCCTGGCTTAAGCAGAGATTGGCTGAAGTGAAACCACCCAAACCCGATCACAGTCAGTTTGAAAATAATGACTGGTCTGAGTCTAAAACTGTTCAAATAAAAAAAGCTGCTGTGTGATTTTCATCCCTGTAGCGTATTAAAGTTCCTTTTCCAGGAGAAAGTCGTAGAAGGCTTTGTAGTGAGCTGGGAGAGTTCTTTTTTTGTGGCTTGCCAGAAAGAAAGGACGTTTCATTTCCTCCCCAAGCTTCATTTCAACTAATGAGCCGTTGTTTAATTCCTCGGCTATGGCTCTGCGGGAGAGGATGGATGTGCCGAGACCTGCCTTCAAAGCCTGTTTTATTGCATCGGTCGAGCCCAACACCGCAGCAATATTAATCTTTTTTAGGTTAATCTGCATTTTATGCAGAAATTCTTCCATGATTTTTCTTGTCCCGGATCCCTCTTCTCTCAGGAGAAAGGGGCTTTCGTATATTTTCTGATTGGTTGCCGTCATATTTGCCATATATTTAGGTGCTCCGGCAAAGACTAACTCATCATCAAGAAAAGGTGCATAGTTCAACATTTTTGGTTCCATTCTCGCTCCGACTATTGCGAGGAAGAACTCATGGTTAAACAGCATTTCTGTAATTTTTCCTGTATCGGCTATCACAATTTCAAAGAATACATCAGGGTGCTGACTCCGGAAATCAGCGGCTAGCTGCGGTAGCATATAGTTGCCGGGAATTGTGCTTGCGCCGATATATAATTTACCTTTGATTTGATGTGAGTTCTTGGCTACCAGATCGTTTATTCTGTCAAGATCCTCAATGAGTTGCAGGGCTTTCGGAAAAATAACATCAGCTTCCGAGGTTGGTTCTATTTTTCGTCCCAATCGGTCAAAAAGTAAACAGCCAAGCGATTTTTCCAAATTTTTTATATGCTCGCTGATCGTGGGCTGGCTGATATAAAGCTGCTCGGATGCTTTGGAAAAACTCCTGTTTCTATATACAGCGGCGAAGATTCGTAATTGATGAATATCCATGAAGTACTCTTTTTTAATTGAATAGTTACCCGACCTTTTTTTTATTTAGAAACAGAGAAGGTACTGAAAGCAGCAAGTGGTGGTTTTAAAAAAATCAGGAATTTCCATCCATTGGTCTATAATGAGGAACAGATTTTTTTGTTTTTTTGGAAAACATGGCATGTAATTTAGGTGGAGCATTTTCAATGAAAAATTAACATTTTTAAAATGGAAGGTTTTATGGAGGAAGCAAAAAAGAGCCTCATCCTCACGTGTATAGCAATTAACCGGCGGCCGCGATTTACAACAACAATATGGAAAATGAGCAATTGTTTTTCTGTTAATCATTGAAGCCAAAACGCTCTATAAGTTTGTGTAATGCTTTCCTCTCTTCCAGTGAAAGGTTGGTAATTTCAAAACCAGTATCATAAAAATCCGGATTGATATCAGGATCGGACCAGAGTGCCTTGCCTGCAAAGTGTATTTCTTGCTCTTGCAAGGCAGTTTTCGGTAAAATCATTTTGAGAGAATAATTTTTATTTATGGGAATTTTGTTTCTGCTGATTAATTTAATTCCCCTTGTAGTAACATCGACCAGATGCCCCAAAAGACTTCCGGACTCAAGATCATAAACTTCAAGATAGTATAGTAAGTGGCGTCGTTTCAGAACTCGTGGCCTACTCATAATTTAATCCCCGGGCACGGTGCACCTTTTTGATGTACTCTAAAATAGGTTTATTCAGCTTTCTGGGGATTATTGTCGCTGTTTTTCCGACTCTTTTCAACTTTTTCCAACATAAACCTAACAACATCCTCAATGCTCATCTTCGAAGTATCGACAATAATAGCATTAGCTGCGGGTTGTAGCGGGGCCAGGGATCTGCCGATGTCATCCTGATCTCTCTTAATTATTTGCGCAAGAATCTCCAGTTCATTGGCCTGCTGACCTTTTTCACGAAGTTGCAGTGTCCTGCGTCTGGCCCTTTCTTCTGGTTTTGCATCAAGAAAAAATTTATATTTGGCGGAGGGGAATACAATAGTCCCGGTATCCCTGCCTTCAGCAACAACACCGCCTTTTTCTCCAATACGGCGTTGCATTTCGGTTAATTTTGCCCGAACTTCGGGTTGGGCGGAAACTTTAGAGGCGATAAGCCCCATTTCCGCGGTACGGATGGCAAGACTTATATCTTCCTTATCCAGAATTACCTTGGTGTCTCCCTCGTTTGGAATTAGGTTCAAATTGATGGAATCCAGCATTTTGGCTAAAGCCTGTCCGTTAGAGAGGTCTATTCCAAGCTTTTGTGCTTTGTAGCCAACAGCCCTGTACATAGCCCCGGTATCGAGATAGGTGAACCCGAGTTTTGCTGCAATAAGTCTGCTGATAGTGCTTTTCCCGCCGCCGGATGGCCCATCTATTGTAATGATGTCCTGCATCATCATTTTGTAACCTCCAAACAGTGCTCAGGTTTATTTTGAATACTCTGCGAGCAAGAGTTGTACAACAGAATGGATTTGGAGCTGAATGCGCTTTTAGAATTTCTCTGGCTGCATATTAATTTTTCTAAAGTGCAGGTTTGGTTTTCACCAAGTCCAGTCGTTGTTCAAGATTAAAGCCGACACGCAGGAGTTTTTCTTCTTGAAAATGAGAAGCTTGAATCTGCAGACCGATTGGCAGGCCTTCACTGCTGATGCCACACGGGACAGACATGCCGGGAATACCTGCAAGATTCGCTGGAATAGTCAGTGCATCAGAGAGATACATACTCAGTGGGTCGTGGCTTTTTTCTCCTATCTTCCAGGCCGGGGTTGGGGTGACCGGCGAGATGAGTACATCACATTCCGTAAAAACTTTTTGATAGTCTTTGACTATTAATGTCCGCACCTGGGAAGCCTTTTTGTAATATGCATCATAATAACCAGAAGAGAGTGCGTAGGTTCCCATTATGATACGTCTTTTTACTTCATTCCCGAAGCCTTTCGACCGGGTTCTCTTGTACATATCCATCAGCGATTCCGCGCCCATATCCCGCATACCATATTTGACACCGTCGTAACGGGCAAGATTGGAGCTCGCTTCAGCTGGAGCTATAATATAGTAGGCAGCAACGCCATACTCGGTATGCGGCAGCGAAACGGATTTAATCTTTGCCCCGGCTTCCTGCAGTTTTGTCACGCTGTTTCTGACGGCAGCTTCAACCTCGGGATCTAGTCCGGGACCGAAGTATTCTTTTGGAATGCCGAGAGTCATGCCTTGGAGGCCATCCTGCAGAGCGTCCACGTAGTCCGGTACTGGTTCATTGACGGAAGTGGAGTCTTTCGGATCATAGCCACTGATTATATTGAGCATAAGGGCACAATCACGGATATCTTTGGTCAGTGGGCCTATTTGATCTAACGATGAAGCATATGCCAGCAGGCCAAAACGGGAAACTCGACCATAGGTGGGCTTTAAACCGACGATACCGCAATGAGAGGCAGGCTGCCTGATTGAACCGCCAGTATCCGAACCCAGTGAAGCAAAACTTTCATCGGCTGAAACGGCAGCGGCGGAGCCACCGCTTGATCCGCCACAGATGTATTCCTGGTTCCATGGGTTTTTAGGCACACCGTATGCACAGTTCTCATTGGCTGATCCCATGGCGAATTCATCCATGCTCAGTTTGCCGATTATGATCGCCCCGGCTGCCTCAAGCTTCTCGATAACCGTCCCGCTATAGGGCGGGATAAAAGGTTCAAGAATTTTTGACCCGCCGGTGGTCCGCATTCCCTTTGTACAGATAACATCTTTGATCGCTAAAGGCACACCAGAAAGGGGACCGATCTCATCGCAGTCGATTTTTTTGCCTATTTCTTCTGCCCGGCGCAACGCCCCTTCTTTATCGATGGTGATGAATGCGCCAATTTTTTCCTCCACGGCACCAATTCTGGAAAAAATTGATTCCGTAACCTGTAAAGGGGTAACTTTTTTTTCAGCTAGAAGATCTTTTAATGCATGTATTGTTAAACTGTGAAAATCCATATTTCCCTCAATGAGCCTTTCGTTTTCTGCAGGCAAAACAGATAATATCAGGCGAAGCTTGATGGCATGCTTTCCGAAAATTTAAAAAGTGATAAATTAGGGTTAAATGATCCGTGGTACGATAAAAGCCTCGCCATCCTGTCTCGGGCCGTTTGCCAGGGATTCTTCACGTGGTAGTGATTCCTTTACTTCATCTTCTCTGAATGCATTATGAATCGCCAGGGCATGGGTTGTTGGCTCAATATCACCGGTTTCTATTTCGTTAAGTTTGGCCACATAGCCAAGTATACGATCCAGTTGGCCTGTTATTTCATTGATTTCCTCTTCAGAGAGTTCAAGACGGGCAAGATGGGCTACTTTAGCAACTTCTTCTTTCGAAATGTTCATATGCCTACAACGGTGTTAAGAATTTTATGAAAATGACTTCTGGAAAGTTACGGTTTGCGCGAGCTATTTTATCAGTAAGATCGCAAATGATACGAAAAAAAACAACAGGGTATGCTTGACGTACCACTTAATTTGTAAATTAAACTGAATCTTTTACAGTTTCCAATTCTTTTTTGCAATTTTTTGTGCTTCATCCAAACCTGGGACGAAGATTGATGAAGAAGCCAATCTTGTAAAGATTTCTTCCTGCAGGTAGCAATTTCCCGCCATTTCATTTAGGACGGCCATAACTCCGTCTCTTTCGCCTGCTAGATCATATCCGCCCTCAAGCGCCAGAAGCAGTTTCCCTCCACAGAGTTCATCCGCCAAATTGAGCAGCAAACGGGTCATATACGCAAATCCGTCAATTGAAACATTCATTGTGCCTAAGGGATCATCCCGAAAAATATCAAAACCGGCAGAAACTATTATCATTTCGGGTTGATATTGCCTGGCGATCGGAACGAGAACAGAGTTAAAAATTCTGGCGTATGCCGCGTCTCCCTGTCCTCCTGGCAGAGGGACATTGACAGTAAAGCCGAGACCTTTACCTTTGCCTCTTTCTTTTGCGGCACCTGTCCCAGGGAAATAAGGATATTGGTGGGTGGAAAAATAGAGAACCTGATCAGTGTCATAAAAGCTGTTCTGTGTTCCGTTGCCGTGATGCAGGTCCCAATCAACAATCAGTATCCTGTTGAGTCTGAGTTCGGAAAGAGCATATTGCGCGGCAATAGCAGTATTGTTGAAAAGACAGAACCCCATGCTGTGCGTTTTTTCCGCGTGATGTCCTGGAGGACGGACCAGCGCAAAGCAGTTGTCTGCTTCACCTTCGACAAGTAATCTTGTTCCTGCAATTAAAGCGCCGGCTGCAAGGCAAGCGGCATCATAGGAACGAGGAGATGTTACTGTATCCGGATCCAGCAGGTCAAAATATTTTTCCGCGGTTGATGCTACGCGTTTGATGTGTTCCTCGGTATGAATTAGATGTATATCATCATAACTTGCTGGCTGGAAGGAAGGGAAAATAAATTTTTTTCTTTCTTCCGGTTCGTTGAGTCTGTCGTAGATGATGCGCAGACGTTCTGCGGATTCCACGTGTCCATAGCCGGTATCATGCTCTAGGAAAAGATCATTCATCATTACGGCTGTTTTACGCATAGCTTATCCGTTACATTGTCTGATTTTATTTTCGGTGACCAGATAGTGCATCTTTATATCGTGCTTCATTAATGGTACCTGATTAATGACTTGCGTTTCAAACGCCAGGCCAATTCGTATGGCCTGCGGTGCATTATGGGTTAGAAAACGGTCATAATATCCGCCTCCGTAACCTATTCTCCCCCCAGTATGATCAAAAACACAGCCGGGAACCAAGACAACATCAAGTAGTGCCGGATCAAACTGTTTCGATTTCTCTGCATCAGGTTCCAGTATCCCTTGGTAACCAGGTCTCAGTTCTTGGCTGGGGTTACCTATTAGGCAGGCAATGAGGATCCTGTCACTTGTGGATGTTCGTGGAGCGTATGTTTCCACATTGATTTGGTGTAACGCCGCAAAGAGTGAATAAGTTTCGACTTCACAACGAAAATTTACATACAACATAATGTGTTTAGCGTTTTGAACCGGATCGAGATGTAATAATTGTTCATGTATAAGAAGGCTTTTTGCTGTTCGACATGCGCTTCCGATCCATTCCCTTTCCCTGATTTTCTTGCCGCGTAACAGGCTTTTTTCAAGTATTTTTTTTTCAGCTGGCATTATTGATTCGTGAAGTTAATGAGTTGTCTACAAAACCCTCTGATGAATTTTACTTCGCGGGCGCGTAATCCTATTCGCCCAAGAAAATTCCTGATATTGAGCATCCAGTAACCATATTCGTGTTCACGTAAAAAATTCATTCTTCGCAGGGCAAACTCTATCTGTTCATACATTCCTGAAAGCTCGTACGATTGCGCAAGTTTTAAACTGTTTTTCTCGGTTGCTTTATCACAGTTTCGTTCTAAGATTCCTGTATAGAGTTCGTAGGAGATAATTGCCACGGCTTGCGCCAGATTCAGCGATGAAAAATTCGCAGTGGGTATTGTGACTATGGCATTGCAGACTTTCAATTCATCATTGGTCAGACCGCAGTCCTCGGGACCAAAAACAAGAGCCGTTTTGTTAGCGGACAATTTCGGCAGTAGATCATGTATCATTTTTTTGGGGCTGCTAATGAGCCTTCTTTGCCTTCCCTCACGGGCGCTTGTTCCGACGATCCAACTAAATTCTGCGATAGCATTCTTTATATCAGCATAAAACTCCATCGTATCGAGTAGGTGGGTGTTATGATGGGTGGCAGTCTTTTTCATCCTTTCCTGATCAGGGAACTCTTTGCCGACGAGAATAAGCCTGTTGATTCCCATATTCGCAGCTATTCGAGCTGCTGCACCTATATTTTCCGGGTATTTGGGTCGGACAAGAACGATCGCTACGTTTCCCATCAAGGAAAAAGCATTATTAATTCCGCCCGTTGTTTCTTCATCGATATTTTTCATATTTGGTGATTCAGCCAGCAGCGATAGATTTTTTCTCACCCTCCATGAGGTGTTCCGTTTCATCCAAAATGAAGTTTATTTTCCTTGATCTTTTGTCAACACTGATCAGTTGGACTTTGACCATATTGCCTATTTGAAATTTTTTCCCGCCTTTTTTCCCAATTAAACAGTGTTGTTTTTCTGCAAACTCATAGTTATCGCGTGGTAGATTTTCGATCGCAATTCCACCACTTATCATTGTCTCTGTTAATTCAATAAAAAGTCCGAATGGGCTCATTCCGGAAATGATGCCATCAAAAGTTTCACCGATCTTGTTTTCCATGAAGCGGACCTTAAGTCTTTCAAGCATGTCTCTTTCAGCATCAACGGCTACCCGTTCCCTCTTTGAGAGAAATTCGCCAGCTTCGCGTAGATTCCTATCGGATGTTTGTTTGTTTTTTTCTTGCAGAAGAAGCTGTTTTAAACCCCTGTGTACCATTAAATCCGGATAACGCCTGATCGGCGATGTAAAATGGGTATAAAATTGTGCCGCAAGACCAAAGTGTCCAACGTTTTCCGGTGAGTAACGCGCTTGTTGCATAACACGGAGAATAAGATTGCTGATAAGATACTCACGTGATGTATTTTTTGTCTGATTGATCAGACTGTTAAACCATTTTGATGAAATGTTTTCCCTGTTGCGTGGCCCCTCATATCCCAGTGATTGCATAAATTCTGCAAACTGTGCAACTTTTAAGGGATCAGGACTTTCATGAATGCGGTAGAGACAAGGGAAGTGTCTCTTCGCAAAGGTTTCCGCTACCGCCTCATTGGCCGCAAGCATGAACTCTTCAATAATTTTGTGAGATAGATTCCGTTCTCGAAGCTTTATGGCTGTAATTGTATCATTATCTCCAAATTCAACGAAGGGTTCGGGTATATCAAACCCCATACTGCCACGGCTTATCCTTTTTTTCTCAAGCGCAACTCCAAGTTCACTCATCCATTTGAGTGGAGTCAGCAGTGGTTTGTTGTTTCTGCGAATAGCCGGGTCTTTGTCAACAAGAATTTGGCGAACCAATGTGTATGTCAGTCTGTATCTGCTGCGAATTACACTTTTCATGAAGCGAATTTTTTGACGTGTACCGCTTCGGTCAAAATCGAGTACCGCCGTAAATGCATAACGGTCAACATCGGGCTTTAGGCTGCACAAATTGTTTGACAGCCTTTCCGGCAGCATCGGAATTACCCCTGTTGGAAAATAAATGCTCGTGCCTCTCTCCCAAGCATCCTTGTCAATATTTGTGCCCGGTTTTACGTAGTGGCTGACATCTGCGATGGAAACGTACAGTCGAAACCCTTTTTTTGTTTTAATTACACCTACTGCGTCATCGAAATCCCGCGCTGTTTCTCCATCAATTGTCACATGCAATATGTCGCGCAGATCTTCTCTATTTTCAGTTAATTCAATTTTTTCCTCGAACCCATCTGCTTCCGATAAACTTTCTGGACGAAATACATGCGGTATATCAAATTTGCCGATGACCATCATCATTTGCACGTTTGATAAATTCGGGTTACCGAGTACTTTTACTATTCTCCCTTTTGGTTGAATGTTTTCATTGGCACGATCTTGCAATTCGACAATGACCGCGTCTCCATCATTAGCTTCCAGCGAGCTTTTTTCATCTATTTTTATAGTAAATGGAAACCTGTCATCGTCAGGTATTACCATCCCTCCGTTATTTCCTTTTGAATATATCCCAGCCAACTCTTTTACAGATCTTTTGATTATACCTATAATTCGTCCCGCAGGTTTACCACGCCTGCTGTCAATAATATGGGCCAGGACCAGATCCCCCTGAAGTGCTGTTCCAAGTTCCCTGCCAGCCACAAATATATCTGTTTTTTGGTCCGGATATTCATCACTTTCTATTGGTGTTATAAACCCGAATCCCCTCGGATTAACTTCTAGTTGCCCTTCAAAAAATTTGCTCTTGTTTATTTTGAAAGTTTTTCTGTTTATTTTAGAAATAAATTTGTGGTGAAGGAGTTCGTCAAGAATGCTTTCGATTTCCTTTCTTTCACCTTTTGTTGTGATGAGGTTTGCTGTTAAGTCTTTTATCTCCCCTTCTCCTCCCGATGTATAGAGTTTGGTGAGGATTTGATCGGCAAGTGTAAATGTTTTTTTGAGGCTGTCATTCTTTTCCTTACTCCTCCGGCCTCCTGTTTTGTTTCGCGTAGATACTTTCCCATGTTTGAATTTATCTACTCTGCGGCGTAATCTATTACCTGTTTTTTTATTTGTTCGGCTTGTTGACATCTGCACTCCGGTTTATCAATTTTTCTTCTTTCAATTTTGCTAATATAATTTTAATAATAAGAAATGTTTACATCCGTCTTTTAATGACATTACCATTTTAAACCCTAAACTTGAATTGTTTTTCATATGTCATCTAACAAATTCGACATAGCAGCCTATTGTGCTCGCATGGAGAAAAACATTGGTGGCCAAGAGGGTAAAGCTGCTCTTTTTTGGAAAGCTTTGTCTTTTTCAGTCGACGCTCATCAGTATCAAAAAAGAAAATCTGGCGAGGCGTATGTCAGCCATCCTTGCCAGGTGGCTTTGATCCTTGTTGAAGAATTTGGTGTTAAAGATCCTGTTACCCTGGCTGCGGCAATGCTGCATGATACTATTGAGGATGTCTCCGAAGTCACTTCCGAAACTATAAAATCTATTTTTGGTACACACGTGGCAGAAATTGTCGATGGGTGTACTAAAATTAGTCATTTTAGTGGAGATCGACAAACTTTTTATAAGCTTGTCCATCGGAAAATTTTTTCTGGCGCAGCTTCCCGAATAGAAATAATGCTTGTTAAACTTGCCGATCGTTTACATAATTTGCGGACGATGGCTTCTATGCCTAAGCATAAACGTCAGAAAATCGCGGATGAAACGCTGAGTGTTTATGCACCTATGGCAGGGGTGATGGGTCTTTTTGCTCTTAAACGTGAACTTTATAACCTCGCGTTGGCTTACAAGTTCCCTCGCCAAAGCCAGAAATTAAAAGCAAATATTCTTCAGTTGCAAAATCATCCAATTGCCCAGGATATTGTTGTTACTTTACGCGAAGCTCTTAATGATGCCTGGATATCTCCACGAATACGATTAAAGTCAAAAGGTCTTTGGGCCTATTACGACTTTTCTAGGAATGTTCTTGCTAAGCAGATTGAAAATCCGCTTGAAATTATAATCGTTGTTGATGATCTTCAGACTTGTTATCGCGCTTTGGGTGTAGTAAATCAGAAATTTCCTCCCATACCACGTACCATTCGTGATTTTATCGCAAATCCAAAGCCTACCGGTTATCAGAGCATACATGCCCGTGCGAATATTAAGGGGCAAAATTATCTGTTCAAGATCAGAACCGAACAGATGGTTGATGATGCTAAGAGGGGTATTATCAGTGAATGGTTGACATCAGGTACTGTTCCTTCAAGTTTTGAACAAGATATCCGAGAAATGTTTGGCATCCTTGGTGCCGAAGTTGACCTTTCATATAGGGATATAATCGCCGCCAGCGGTAAAAAGGAAATTTATACTTACACACCTAAGGGCGAGCGTATTTGTCTTCCCAGTCAAAGTATTGTTCTTGATTTTGCTTTTAAGGTACATACTGAGGTTGGTCTGCATTGCCAGGCTGCTAAAGTCGGTGCGAAACTTGTCACCCCGAGCCATGTTCTTAAAGATGGAGATCGTATTAAAATAATTACCCAGGAAAAGCCTGTTAAATTTGATCCAGATATTATTCGTCTTTGTCAGACGCCTCGTGCCCGTTCCGAGCTTTCCCGGGTTTTTCGAATAAAACGGGAAAGTTTTGCTGCTGAAATTGGTCAGTCACTTGTTCGCCAGGAATTAAAACGTTATGGTGTCCCATTTTCATTATTGGACTCGGATGAAACTGTTCATATCCTCGATTATTTTGGTAAAAATTCGTTAAATCAGCTTTTTCAGGATGTCGGCCAAGGACAAGTTCGGCTTAAAGAGTTGATATATGAAATAAAAAATGGCCTTTATGCCGGTAAACAAACGCTTCTACCTCCAACGGGAGCATTAAACAGTATAGAAATTCAAACTCTTGAGCAGGACTGTGTAAAATTTTCTCAATGTTGTCATCCTTTACCTATTGAAAAAGGTTTACTCGCTTTGCTCAGTGAACGAGGCTTGTCTGTTCACAAAAAGGAGTGTCCAAAACTTATTGCTTTGAAGTTGCAACGAGAAGATGTCGTTGCTGTTCGCTGGCAGTTAAAAAAAACATTGGTTGAAAAAAATCAGACTTTACACATTTTAAGGAATGTGCCACGCAACAGAATTTTTATGCTGCTCAGTGTTGCTCCTGTGTGTATGAAAATTGATGAAGTTATCGCCTTGTCAAAGCGTCCTGACGTCACTGCCTGGGAAGTAAATTTCGAGGTTGAAAATCTTCAAGGATTAAAAAATATTCTGCATCATTTTTCTAAAAGTAAACTAGAGTTTGAATTTGTTCTCGATTATTAAGTATATTAAGTAAAATCAGAGTTTTATTTCTCCTTCTGCTAAAGCCTTTATTCCTTCCCTATCAATTATTCTTATATTTGCTCCCTCAATTTCCATCAATCCAAGTTTCGACATTTTAGTCAGAATTCGGGACAATGTTTCGGGTATTGTTCCGAGAAGACTTGCTAGTTGAGATTTCGAAATTGTTAGATTAATTGTTTTGTTAGACGTATTTTGGTTACTCTCAAAAAGTATGTATGCCGCAAGCCGGCCCGGTACTTCTTTGAGTGATAATGCTTCTATAAGATGAGTAAATTGTTTCAGGCGTAGGGAGAGTTCGGCCAGCATGTTTAAGGCCAGGCTTGGTTCACGGGCGATGAGATTAGTGAATTCTCGTCGTGGGAAGAAAAACAACCTGCTATCTTCCAACGTTGTTGCATTAGCTGGATATGTGCTTCCTGTAAATACTGCCACTTCAGCAAATGGTTCACCCGCCCCCAATATATGGAGTGTTTGTTCTTTTCCATCAAATGACAATTTATATATTTTCACTCTTCCTTTGATTACAATGTAGAATCCATTTGCAATGTCTCCTTCCGCAAAAATAGATGTTCCCTTGCGGTACTCCTGGTCCACCACTATCATTGCCAGTTCATCATAGTGTTGATTATTTAAATTGTTAAATAACGGTATTGATTGGATATGTTCAGTTATTTTTTTCATTTTAGACTATCAGTCCAGGTAATTGCGCATGCATAATTCTCATATATTGCCGCCCTAATTTTGCTATGGCTCGAATATTTTTTGGTTGATAAGGTTAATATATATAAATTGTTCTGCTTTTCTATTCTTGTTAGTTCCATTTCCAAAAAACCTGGCTGTTGCATTTCATTATGTTTTTTTTTCTCCGCTTCTTTTGCTGACCACAATAGTGTTAGAAGTTCTATCCATGTGTATTTTTGCAATTCTTTGCTGAGGATTTCAACTTCATTTTTTTTTATAAATTTATTTTGTAATCGTTCAATTTTATTGTTAATTTTTTGTATGTCAATACCGCAATCAGTATACGACGCAAATGCAACCGCCCACTTCTCACTGTGTGAAATCGAAATCTTTAGAGGCTTTTTTTCTGTAGTTGATTCATTAAGGTACGGTTTTCCAATTTTGCTTGTGTGTATCGTTATTTTTTCCAATTGGAGGCTATTGTCAATTTGCCTGCTATTTTTTTCTAATATCTTTAGAACAGCTTTCTTTGCCGCTATACGTCCCCCCAGCCATTCTGTGATTCTTTTTTCATTCCTGAATGAATAAAATATTTTTTTTTCTTCCTCACTCAGATACAGATTGGCTATTTCTTTATTTTTTGTTTCAAAAATTTTTTTATTCAGTATTTCGAGATCTATTGCCGTTGTCTCCCCATAGATTAATACTTCATCAAATATTTTAAGTTCTTTTTGGACCTCTTCATCCATTTTAGTCAGCATAAATTTTTCTCTGTGATTCGCAGAAATTTATATGTTATCTTTCAATATAAAAATAAGCAGAGGTTATATTTTCATGTCTTTGTTAGATTTTTTAATTGCTTCAATAATATTATTTTTTTTAATACGTGGTGTATGGATAGGTTTTATTCGCCAATTAGCCTCCCTGTTGGCCCTCATTCTGGCTTTTGTAACTGCTGGAAACTTTTATGGTGAGTCTGCCGATTTCGTATTTCCATTTATAAAGAATCAGCAGATTGGTTTTTTGCTTGCCTATCTGCTTGTATTTATAGTTACTTTTTTTGCGGTTATTCTTGTTGGCCAATTGCTGAAGACTATTCTGACAGTATCTTTACTTGGCTGGTTTGATTCTTTATTAGGTGGAGTTTTTGGCCTTGCCAAAGCCTTGTTCATTTCGTGTCTTCTTTTTATAGGCTTTGCAACCTTTATTTCCGGATCAAGTAATTTTTTTCGTCACTCTTATTTTTATCCCTATCTTAATGAATCAACGACTTTCTTTTTATCGCTTGTTAAAGATAAAAAATTACGTGATGGACTGCTTCCAAGGCCCCCGGCAATTTCATCCTTTATTGACACTTCCATAGAATTCAGCAAGGCTCGACAGGGGGACTCTCAATAAATAGCCTAGCACCATCAATTGATTGATGAGTGTGGTTGTTATTAATCCTTTTTTTTCCCATCTTCGTGCGGAGGTTGTTACGCTTTGTTCGGTGGTCTTTATTTTCCCCTTTTTACGCAATCGGCATGCAAATTCTAAATCTTCCATTATAGGAATTTCCGCAAAACCATTCATTTTTTTAAAAAGGGTTCTTTCCAAAAATAATCCTTGATCGCCATATGGAATTTGGAGCAACTGTGACCTCCAGTTGGCAAATTTTGCTATATAGTTCAACCCATTTTTTTTCGAGGAAAATGACAGTTTGAATGCCCCGGCTATATATTTCTTATTGCTGAGCGTCCTTTGTACTGTTTCTGCATAGTCAGCAGGAAGCCTTGTGTCTGCATGGAGAAATAAAAGAGTTTCTGCTCTTGCTTCTCGCGCTCCGCAGTTTAATTGTTTCGCTCTTCCTTTAGGGCTATGTATCACCCGAGCTCCTGCCTTAACTGCTCGATCAATTGTTTTGTCTCTGCTTCCGCCATCAACAACTATTATTTCAACCTTTTCCAAGTTTTGTGCAGAGAGAATAGTTTCTTCTATATAGTTTTCTTCATTTATTACAGGAATAACTATTGTTATTACTGGGGTATCCTCTAATTTATCGTTTTTCATATTTGAGCTAACCATTTTGCCAAATCAGAATCTTCGATAAGCTGCAAGTCTTCCGGACGATCAATATCACCAAATATCGGTAACGCAACCCATGTTTTTTTTTTCTGCGTTACCTTTTCAAGAGTTTGCTTCAATACCTTTTCCGTACCCCAATCGATATCACTAAATAATTCTCTATGAGCATCTTTGAAACCGATTAAGTAGTAACCTCCATCTAATGTTGGACCGATCACAATATCTGAATAATCCAAAAAGTTAAAAGCTTTGCATACGATTTTTTTATTTAGGAATGGACAATCTGTCCCGATTATGATGATTTTTTTGTTATCCGGTCTAAACTTTTTTGAAACCGCATTATAAAGTTTATCGCCTATTGAGCCTGTTATTTGCTGATACGTTTCGAATGATTTTGGTACCCATTCTTCAATTTTTTTTCGGTTACCGCCAGAATAATGTATTTCGATGCTTATTTTTTTACCTATAGATAATTCCTTACATTCTTGAAAAATTTTTTCAGCCATTTTTCGATGTAATAATGCTGCATTTTCAACCCCTAAAAAGGGAATGAGTCTTGTTTTTGTCACTCCTGCTTCGGGAAAACGGGTAAAAATTATGATGCAATTTTTCCCTGATTCGTATTGTTTAGTTTCGGTAATTTTCATTTTTTTATTTTTAATTTATTTAAATAACTTTTATGCCTCCATCCAAAAAGAAGCCTAACCCAATTTCCTATAAAGATCGTAATTATAGAGGCCAGATTATTTCATCTGGTTTGAAATCTTCACGGGTCACCGTCAAGGAGACAGATTTGCTTATCCTAGCCGACACCGATGTTACCGAGCAAGCTGTTCACCTCGTTATGGAGTTTCGCAGTCAGCTTGAAGCTTATGCTTACGCACATCCTCTTTTTTTTAGATCACTGCTGCCCCTCGATTTTGATCCTTTGGCGCCTCCTATAGTTAAAGAAATGCTTAGAGCTTCCCGTTTTGCTGGAGTCGGGCCCATGGCTGCCGTTGCTGGAGCTATCGCTGAGATGGTTGGTCGGCAATTACTCAAAATTGCCACGGCAGAGATAATTGTCGAAAACGGCGGTGATATTTTCATGTATCGCAATCAGGACTGTATAGCTGCTATTTTTTCAGGTGTATCACCTTTTAGCAACAAAATAGGGATTAAGATAAAACAGTCATTTATGCCACTGGGGGTATGTACTTCTTCTGGGACGGTTGGCCATTCATTAAGTTTTGGAACAGCAGATTCAGTTACTGTTCTTGCAACTTCAGTTTCGTTGGCCGATGCGGCAGCTACTCGTTTGGGAAACGAGTTAAAAACAGATAAGGATATAAATCATGTGCTAACACTCGCACGGCAATTACCCCATCTGGCCGGTGTTGTCGTTGTTAAAGATAGCCGCATGGGGGTTTGGGGCGCAATTGAGCTTTTGCCCCTGAAAGGTTCGTGACTTTATCATTAATTATCCAGGATTTTCTGTTATCAGTTCTTTAAAAAATATGATCGATGGATAATTCTTTGAATATACAACAGGTTTTTGGCTACTTGATTTTGCGACGAAAATTAAATTTGTTATGCCATATTCTTCAGCGCTTGCTAGGACTTGTTCATTATCATCCACGAGCAGCGATTTATTTTTGTCGAAGGTAATTATTTGAGCGAGATTTTCCCAGAATTTCGGGTCTTCTTTCGCGATACCAATTTCTTCGGAACAAATTATTTTATCGAAGAATCTTTCGATATCGGTGTTTGCCATTTTAATTGCCAATGTTTTACTGTGCGCATTTGTTACTAAATATATTTTTTTACGTAGTGTTTTACAAAATTTCAAAAAATCAACTACATACGGGTGTACCTGTATGAGATGGTTCATTTTGGTTTTCATGCCTGCAATATCCAAACCTAGCTC
>QKJV01000447.1 GCA_003249165.1 Desulfobulbaceae bacterium
GCTAATTTTACCGGCCATTACAGTGGGGTAGCCTATGCCAACAGAATTGATACCACGACCACGGACAAGGTGACCGATCTTACGGGAACAGTTGAAATTGATGTGGACTTTGGCAATATCAACGCGGCCAGCGCCGTACAGGGAAGCATTGATCTCGGAGAAGTCACCTTACAGGTCAACAGCGGCCCAGCCGGTAACGCCTCGCTCAATGGTTTCAGCAATACGGTCAACGGGGTTACTGGTCCCTCTGGAGTGCAGACGAACAGCCAGTTCAACGGCACATTTTACGGCCCTGAAGCAAATGCAATCGCTGGAAATTTTTATGCACCCTTCGATTCTGGCGTCAAATATATCGGTATATACGGTGCCAAGCGCTGAAACTGGAATTTTTTAAAACCTAATGATGAAAAACTTGGCTGAACATCTCCTCTCACATCTCAAACCTTCTCCATTTAAGATAGGTTGTCTGGTAGTGACGGCCGCGCTTTGCCTCTTAAACCTTTTTGGGACATACAAACCACAATTGCTTGCTACCCTGGACAACCGGCTTGTTGATCTTATGTTTGCCATCCGAGGACCAATCTCAAGCAGCGGCGAGGTCGTGATAGTTGACATTGATGATGCAAGCCTATCCCGGATTGGTCAATGGCCCTGGCCGCGGAAAATTGTTGCTGAACTTGTCTGCCAACTCCAGCGGGCAGGAATTAAAGCAGTAGGATTTGATATCGTCTTCGCTGAACCGGATAGAACCTCTCCTATACACTTTCTGGACACTATCACCAACCATTTAACCACCCCTATCAAAGAAGAAGAAAAAGAAGTTCTCCGCAATGATCCTGCACTTGATTATGACCGCATTCTCGGCAACAGTCTGGCCGACCTTCCCAGTGTCCTTGGTTACGCATTTCTCACCTCAAAGCAAGAAAACGTTCAACACGCCGCGCCTCTTCCTTCCTGCACTATCCACATCGATCCGCCATCTGTCAAACCAACTGAGATAAATTTTATAAAGGCCACCCATGCCATCGTCAATATCGCCGATATAGCACAAAGCGGAAGTGAAGGTTTTTTCAATGTTTTCCCCGATCCTTCAGGCACAATGCGTAATGTTCCTCTTTTCATGGCATTCAATGGTCTACCATACCCCTCTCTCGCCCTTGAAACACTCAGGATCGGGCTTCAGGAAAAAGATATCACCATTCATATCTCCCACCAGAAAAGGAATATCGGCAAAGGCATACTCGGCATTTCCATCAACGGCAAATATATTCCGACAGATGACCAGGGACAAATTACCGTCAATTACAGAGGGCCGGTAAAAACTTTTCCGTATATTGCGGCAGCGGATGTCCTTGCCGGACGACAACTTGATCAACTTAAGGGGAAATATGTCATTATAGGGACATCTGCCGCTGGTCTTCTTGATTTACGTGCTACCCCATTTTCCAACATCTTTCCCGGAGCGGAAATACAGGCAACCATCATTGACAATCTGCTGCAGGCTGATCCGCTGATATATGATCACTATACCGAAATCGGTTTAACTTACTTGATTGTTGCCACCGCTGGCCTTCTAGTCAGTGCCCTGCTAGCCTTCGCTGCTCCTCTGACAGGTGCCGCTGTCAGTATCGGGTGTTTGCTGGTTACCATAGGTGGCTCCTACTTTTTCTTTCTGCAAAACAAAATTATTGGCATCAGCTATCCGCTGCTGACGATACTGACTGTATTTCTGCTTGTTACACTCAGCAATTACTTCTTTGCCGGGCGGGAAAAGAGATTTATCCGGCATGCCTTCAGTCATTATGTCTCTCCGGATATTGTAGAACAGATCATTAAGAATCCGGCCAGTCTCTCTCTCGCAGGCCATGAAAGGAACCTGACGGTATTTTTTAGTGATATCCGTGACTTCACATCAATCTCCGAAAAAATGTCGCCTAAACAGCTCGGCACCTTCATGAACCGTTATCTCACGGAGATGACGACGATTCTTCTCTCCCACGGAGCCACGGTTGATAAATATATCGGCGATGCGATCATGGCCATATGGGGAGCGCCACTGAAGGATGAAACCCATGCTGCCAATGCGGTACGGGCTGCACTTGCCTCCATTGATCACCTGCAAGAAATCAGCGAGGAACTGCAAAAGGAGACTTTGACAAAAATAGATATCGGCATAGGCATCAATACTGGTGAAATGAATGTGGGAAACTTCGGCAGCAATCAGAGGTTTGACTATACAGTCATCGGTGACAATGTGAATCTTGCCTCACGCCTCGAAGGGTTGACCAAGATTTACGGATGCCACATCCTGATCAGCGAGGCAACAAAGGATGCAGCAGGGCCTGCCTTTTTCTACCGTTTTGTTGACAGGGTCCGGGTCAAAGGGAAAAAACAGCCGGTCAATATCTACGAACCGCTCTGCGAAGGGGGGACTGATGCAGACCTACAGGCAGAAAATACTGATTTTCAAACGGCAATCAGATGCTATCAGCAACGGGATTTTACCAAAGCAAAAGAAATCTTCGACCGACTGCATCAAACAACCGGGCACAAACTGTACAGGCTATATCTGGAACGAAGCAAAATTTTTCTTGCCACTCCCCCTCCTGTCGATTGGGATGGTGTCTTTATTTTTACATCAAAATAAAATTTGATTATCCTGCCATTTCAGCTCAAGCAAATCGATTGAGATATAGTGCAGCGCAACTTGACGTAATAGATTATTATTGCATAACATTTTTATATATTTTTTTCGGCGTGACTCATCAGTTTTTCGTGGTCTAACTTACAGAGACATTCACTTAACTTGATAACTTCAAAACAGAAAAAATTACTGATTATATGGTTCATGCTGCTAGCGACTATGCTTGCTTTTTTTGCAACAGCCGCCTATTTCGTCAGGTCAGCCAAACCACGCCTGGAAAAAATAGCTAGCGACACCCTTGGCATGAAGGTAACCTGCCGCAGTCTGCATCTCTCCTTACTGCCAATTTCCATCACTGCCGACATGGTAACAATAGGGAATAATGACGCACAAGTTGCGGTGATTCCAACTTTGCAAGCCCATGTTGATCTCCAGGCCTTACTAATGGGACAATTACTGATCCCGGTTCTCAGTCTGGAAAAACCGGAATTTAGCTTCACAGGGTTGGGGACCAGCACTCTGAAAGTCAAAACACCTGCTCAAGAGGGGAATGAAGGCAAAGAAGCAGTTCCTTTTTTATTACCAAACTTAATCATTCGGAATGCCAGACTTGTTATGCATACCGATGTAAATCTTTTGGAAATCGAAGGTTTCGACCTGACAGTTCACGATCTAGTCCTGACTGGAAATGAAGAAAACCTGCAACTTTCGCGTCTCTCTCTGAAAGGTGATTTAACTTGCCGCGAACTACGGTACAACCAAACAACCATCCAGGATCTCTCCTGTGACCTGCAAGGCTCAGCCGGTAAATTTATTTTTGATCCCGTGAGCTTTAAAGCCTTTGGCGGATCCGCCACCGGAAAAGCCGATGCCGATATGACCGGCAGCAGGCCCATCGCCAGTCTGCAACTGCAGTTATCACAATTCCGAGCTGAAAATTTTTTTACTGCCATGACAAAAAAAGAAATGTTGAGCGGCGAGATGGAGTTGACGTTAAATATCACAACCATGGGCATGGAACGCCAGGAAATATTGCGTTCCCTCACCGGCAAGGTTTCCATGACGGGGCATGCCCTGACAGCTATCGGCATCAATCTGGACGATTTGCTGGACAAATTGACGCAAGAGCAACAGTTTGACCTCGTTGACCTCGGAAGCTTTCTGATCGTCGGACCTCTTGGCCCTACCTTTACTAAGGCCATGGATTTCGGCCTGCTTGTTAATGCAGACTATGCCGGGCACACCAGAATACAGCAACTCATCTCTTCCTGGCAAATAAATAACGGCAAGGCCGAAGCCCGAGACGTAGCCCTGGCAACGGAGCACCATCGTATTGCGATAAAAGGTGGAATTGATATCACCTCAGATCATTTCCGGAACCTGGAGTTAGCGGTAGTTGATGCGGAGGGCTGTGCCATAATCCGCCAGAAAATAAACGGGTCGTTTACGAAGCCGCAAATCAAAAAAACCAGCTTAATCGAATCTGCTGCCGCTCCCCTTCTGCATCTCTTAAAGGGAACAAGCAAGCTTATCACCGGGGAACAATGCGAAGTTTTCTACAATGGATCTGTCACCGCGCCAGGAAATTAACCAAAGAACTTGAAGTGGACTTAACGAATCAAAAAAATAGAGGACTACTTAAGTAATTCGACTTTATGAATTGAACTCATTTTGTGATTTAAGATTGAAATGATTGAATTTTCTGTAACGCTTTAATCATGCTCAAGACATAACCTTGATTACATCAACCATTGCACCACTCCATCTCATTTGCCAATCTCCCAGGAGATTTCGTATTTTTCCAGATGCAGGTCCCGATTGGGGAATATAATCATGGTTATCTTAAGTTCATCCTCAAGATTTTTGATGGTAACCGCCTCATCCTTCAACATGAACGCAGCCACCTTGGGATTGACGTTGACGGTGACCGTGGAGGAATCCATCTTGTCGGCATCCCTCTGGATTGTCCGGAAAATTTCATAGGAAATCGTTCGGGAAGACTTGACTCTACCTGAGCCGCTGCAGCAGGGGCACGGCTCACACATGATGCGGGTCAGATCATCCCTATTGCGTTTCCGAGTAAGCTGTACCAACCCGAATTCGGAGAATCTGAGGATGTTGATACGGCTCTTGTCTTTTTTTACCGCCTCCAACAGAACTCGGAAGACCTCTTCCCGGTGCTCCTCGCTTTCCATATCGATAAAATCAATGATAATAATACCGCCGATATTTCGCAGACGCAGCTGGTAGGCTATCTCTTTTACCGCCTCCAGGTTGGTTTTAAAAATAGTCTCCTCCAGATCAGTCTTGCCCACATAGCGGCCGGTGTTGACATCAATCACAGTGAGTGCCTCGGTCGCCTCAATAATGATGTAGCCACCGCATCGCAGCCAGATCTTCCTGGCCAGACCGCGGTTGATATCCATCTCGACTCCGTAGGCAGTAAAAATCGGTATATTGCTGTCGTAATGGTGTACTTTCGCGCGCAAATGGGGAACAAAGGTCTCGACGAAATGAATTACCCGTTCATATGTCCGCCGGTCATCGACCACAACCCGATCAATGTTAGGTGAAAAAATATCACGCACCACCCTTAGAATAATGTCAAGATCCTCATAAATCAAAGTCATGGCAGGGGCTCTGCCTTCCCTGTCGAGAATTTCACTCCACAGATGTAACAGAAACTCCATGTCGGCCTCCAGCTCCTCGGAGCTCGCCCCTTCAGCAACCGTCCTGACGATGAAACCTGTACCAGCTGGACGCAATTTTTCTATGTCACGGCGGAGTTTTTCCTTGATTTCTTCTTCTTCTATCTTGCGGGAAACACCGATATGATCAGTCATCGGCATAAAAACAAGATTTCGGCAGGGCAGTGTGATATGACCGGTCAGCCTTGCGCCCTTGGTCCCCATTGGTTCCTTACAGATCTGGACGAGAAGCTCCTGCCCTTCTACCAGAAGGTCATCAATGCTCTTGCCGGGAATTCTGTTGCTTAACGACTCAGGTGCCTCATTACAGCAGCATTCGTCTTCATCGGGATTCTGACAACGCTTCTCAAAATCCGCCCGGTTGACATAAATGTCATCCACATAGAGAAAGCCGGTCCGCTCCAGGCCGATATCGACGAAGGCGGCCTGCATGCCGGGCAGAACCCGAACGACTTTTCCCTTGTATATATTGCCGACCAACCCTTTTTCATTTGGCCGTTCGAGATAAAATTCCACCAGATTGCCGTGTTCGATCAAGGCAATACGGATTTCAAAAGACGTTGCGTTTATAATTAAATCTGTTGCCATTATCGAATTACCCTTTCTTCGGTTTTCAGTACTCTAGCCTGCTGCACGTCCTCCGGTGTCCAGGAAAAAACGGATGAGGCGATCTCCAGGGGTTTTAATGCCGCGGTGCAGATTTCATTTACGAGCGTAAGCCGCATCCTGCCTTCCCCTGTAATATCGAGAGCGACAACCTGGGGCCGAGCATCAATTTCCCGCATTTTTTTCTTTCTCATAATGCGGACGGGCCAGCACTCACTCTGCATAAAGGCATGAGCCTTTTTTTCTTCGACCGCCCTGTTAACGGTGATAAAATAAGTATTTTCAACCTTCTCGGGAATATTCTTTTCATCACAGGCGCTAATTGCGGTGACAGCAAGGCCCTCAGGCAACTCTTCGTTGATGCGGGAAAGCCAGGCTGCTGTATCATCAAGTGAAACGTAGGTGTCAACAATTAAATATTCAACCAAGCTTTCCGTGCCAAGTGGCAAGGCAGGACTGAAAGAAACCTTTGGGGTGGGATTAAAACCCTGTGAAAAATTCAACGGCAGCTCCGCTCGGGCAAATACCCGGAAAAACAGCTGGATTAACTCGAGATGACTGATAAAACGTGCCCTATCCGTCCGCTGATAATCAAACCTGGAGAAAAAATGTGGGACGAGAGGCGCCTTTTCCTGCAGAATCTCCGGAGTTGCCGCTCTATGCTCAAGCTCTCCCTCCTTATAGACCACAGGTTTAATTTTCTTAAAATCACAAAGACCGCATTTCTGGCAGCCGCTCGTTCGGCAATCGGGGGTGTACTCTTCTGCAAGGCCCTTTTCCAGTTCCTGCCGGAAAAATCCGGGCTCTAGCCCAACATCAAGATGCCCCCAAGGCAATGGTTCATCAAAGCTTCGCCGTCGCAGATAATCCTGCAGATCAACCCCCTCTGCCTCAGCAACCTCGCGCCACAAGTCGATATTGAGATGGTCGTTCCATGCTTCAAACCGGGCTCCTCTCTCCCAGGCGGCAACGATAAGCCGGGAAAGACGGCGATCACCTCGTGACATGACTCCTTCCAGGAAACTCTGGCGCGGATCGCCCCAGCGTAACTGAATGCGTTTATCGCGCAGATTTTTTTTCAGGAAATCAATTCTGTCGAATCCTTCAGCTATGGAAAGCTGAGGTTCCCATTGAAAAGGAGTGTGAGGTTTAGGGACAAAGGTTGACGCACTTACTGTAATGTTTACCCCTCTGCTGGGTGACTGAGCCATGGCCTTGCGGGCAAGCAAACTGATTGCAGCAAGGTCCTCCTCGGTTTCTGTGGGCAGACCGAACATGAAATAAAACTTTATCAGCTTCCAGCCAAGGGTAAAAGCTGACTTACAGGTTGCGAGCAGATCCTCCTCAGTAATACCCTTGTTGATTACCCTGCGCAACCGGTCAGTGCCTGCCTCCGGCGCAACGGTAAAGCCCGTTTTACGGACTCGCTTGATCTGACGCATGATATCAGGTGTTAATGTCCCTACCCGCATGGAAGGCATTGAAACAGAAACACGTTTCGGGACAAACGTATCCATTAATTCAGCAAGCAACGGAGCAATACAGCTGTAATCTCCGGAGGAGAGAGACAACAAAGCAAGCTCTTCAAAGCCGGATGCAGCAATTCCAGACCTTGCCAGTTCAATGACTTCCCGAGGGCTTCTCTCCCGCACCGGCCGGTAGATGACACCCGCCTGGCAAAAACGGCAGCCACGAGTACATCCCCTGGCAATCTCAATCCCCAGTCTATCATGTACAATTTTAAAAAGAGGCACCAGGGGATCAAAGGCAACCCTTCCGGTCAATGTCGGCAGAACTCTTCGTCGGACGGATTCGTAGCCTTTTTTCAAAGGAACCATCCTGGCAAAACGGTGATCAGGCTGATACTCCGGACGGAAAAAAGAGGGGACATAAACACCTTCAATCCCCGTCAGTGCATCGAGAGTACGAGAACGATCCCATTTTTCCCGTTTTGCTGAAATAAGGAGATCGGCAATATCAAATACCGCTTCCTCGCCATCACCAAGGAGGATGGCATCAAAAAAATCAGCAACGGGTTCAGGATGAAACGCGCAGGGCCCTCCGCCAATGACCAGAGGATGCTCTTCATTTCTGTCTTTGGCAAAAAAAGGAATGCCACTGCAGGCAAGGACTGTCAGAATATTCGAATAGCAGAGCTCGTAAGGCAGGGTAATGCCAAGCATATCAAAATCTGCCACCGGTCTCTGCGATTCCAGGGAAAAAAGAAAGGCATCATTTTGGGTCAGCAGTTTTTCCAGATCGGTATCCGGTGCATAAACTCTCTCTGCCAGGAGATCATCCCTGCTGTTGATCAGGTGATACAAAATCTGGAGTCCCTGATGGGACATGCCGATTTCGTAAAGATCCGGAAAACAGAGGGCAATCCTCAATGGGGTATTCTGCCAATTTTTCTTTACAATATTAAACTCATTGCCACTGTAACGTCCGGGTTTACGGACAAGTGGCAAAAAATAATCTGGATTCACTGTACCGGTACTCTGTCAAAGGAGGGAGGAGCTTCGTATGTGAAATACTCCCTTGAAAATGAAGGAGATTGCATCCAATCGCTGAGGCGAATCTCCATAGTGCTGTTGTGAATTAAAGCGGTTACGGTAACTTTCCCCGGTAACGGGCAGGTATCTTTGGTGTATTCGTCATAAAGTACATCGAATATTTTTTCATCTTCCGCATTGATAACGATATGACGGCGTATCACCCTCTGTTTATCGTCGAAAAGCACAAGGCTGCGTGTACCGTTGCCATAGCTTACTTCAAACCAATAACCGTTTTCCAGTGTCAGATCATGGCTCACGTTGAGAATCTGTATC
>QKJV01000109.1 GCA_003249165.1 Desulfobulbaceae bacterium
TGGGCGACATTACAGGCCTGGATGTGTTGCGGGCCGTGAAAAAAGAGCACCCGGATACCGTGGTGATCATGATTTCCGCCTACTCTTCAACGGAAACTGCTGTGGAGGCAATGAATGAAGGGGCGTACGATTTTGTGCCCAAGCCCTTTGACAATAATGAACTTTGCGCCACCATTGCCAAGGCCCTGGCACTTTTGACCCTGGAGCAGGAAAAGGCCTACCGGTCAACTGAACTGAAAAACCACCTGCATTTCAACCGGATTATCGGTAACAGCCCGGGTATGCAGTCGATTTACCAGCGGATACGCCAGATCGGCCCTACAAAAACCAATGTGCTGATCACCGGTGAAAGCGGAACCGGCAAGGAGCTTATCGCCCGGGCCATCCACGATAATTCCGAGCGCAAAGACAAGCCTTTTGTGATCGTCAATTGCGGCGGAATCCCGGACACGCTCATGGAAAGCGAATTTTTCGGCCATGTTAAAGGCGCGTTTACAGGGGCTGTGGCAGATAAGCAGGGCTTGTTTGAGGCTGCCGACACCGGTACGATCTTTCTGGATGAAATCGGCGAACTGTCCACCTTTCTGCAGGTGAAGCTTTTGCGGGCCGTCCAGGAAACCCGATTCAAGCCCGTGGGCGGCACCCGGGAAATTGATGTGGATGTCAGGATTATCTCTGCGAGCAATAAAAAGTTGGAGCAGGAGGTCATTGACGGCAATTTCCGGGAAGATCTGTTTTTCCGGCTTAACGTGATACCCATCAAGGTGCCGCCTTTGCGGGACAGAAGGGGCGATGTTGAACTCCTTGCGGCCCATTTTGTGGAAAAGTATTCAACAAAGCTTGGCAAGGATATTGCCAAACTGTCTTCCTATGCCATTGATTTTTTAAATAAATACTCCTTTCCCGGCAATGTCCGAGAACTTGAGAACCTGATTGAACGCTCGGTTGCCCTCTCCTCAACCAATATTATCCTGCCCGAAAGCCTGACCATCTCTTCCCACAAACGGCGGCGCTGGATAGAGGGGGTTGAAAATAACCGCTATGATCTGGAAGAAGTGATATCCGGTGTGGATCTGGACAAAATCATGTCTGAAATTGAAGGCGCATATATCAAAAAAGCCATGGAAGTTGCCCAGGGAAACAAAAGCAAGGCAGCTGATTTGTTAAATTTAAGCTTAAGGTCTTTCAGGTATCGCCTGGACAAAACCATGCCGGATAAAAACGAATCCGGGGATGGTGATGCGGGATAAGGGCTTCCTTCAGGGTTGACATTTAGCCATATGTTGCAGAATGAAAACGTTGGATGATATCTGACAATTTTTGTGTACCCATTGCAGAAAATTGTTCGGATGAATATAACAAAATGATGATTCCTCCATAGCAAGAGTCTTAAGAAATAACAATAAATCCTTTATAAATAGACAATTAAATAAAAAATGCCTTTTGGGGTCAACCTGGCACCATTGTTGTAAGGAACCAAACGAAACAGAAGGACCCACTTAACACAACCATAACAAGGAGACACAAAAGATGTTTCGAAGACTAAGAGAAAAGGCAAAAGACAGCAAAGGCTTCACCCTGATCGAGCTGATGATCGTCGTCGCCATCATCGGTATCCTGGCGGCTATTGCAATTCCCCAGTTCATGACTTATAAGGCTAAAGCTTACAATTCAGCAGCTCTGTCCGACCTTCACAATCTCAGGCTTGAGCTTGAGGGGTACACTGCAACCTGGGATTCTTATCCCAATTAACAATTAAAATTTTATCGTTATACCTAAATATTAGGAGACAATTATGAATACTTTAGTTAAAATTGCAGGTCTTTGTATTATTTTTGCTGGTCTTTCAGCTTCAGCTTATGCTGCTGCAACTGTGACACAGTCAGCTGCTGGAGCACCACTTGTGTTCAGCGCGGCAGCAGCCGGCTTACCGGATTTGTCCTTTTCTTGTTCTGGAAACACCATCCTGGCTGGGGCAAGCGATGCTACCACCTATAGTATTGGTGCCGTAAGCTCAAAAACCGATACTACGAACGGGATGCAATACGGAATGGATGAATCGTTCAATGGATATTACCAAACAGTTAAAACTGGGGATAGTATAACCTTAACTTTTGATAGCTGGACAAAAATGGGTGGTAGTGGTGGTAGTGGTAGCTGATAATTAGGACTAATAAAACTCAACCCTCTTATTGAACATCAAACCGGACAGAAATCATTCCATGGTTTCTGTCCGGTTTGATGATGACAACAATAAAAAAACCAACCCATTATGATAAAAATTGATAAACTCATCAAAACCTTTAAATCCGATCTTGGAAGACCCAAGATCAGGGCGGTTCGTGGCGTATCACTCCAGCTGGACAAGGGGCAGATCCTCGGGATCATCGGGCCCAACGGTGCCGGGAAAAGCACCCTCTTAAAGATGATCCTGGGATTTAACATCCCGGATTCAGGCGGCATAGAGATCAACGGCCGGTCTCCCTTAAATCCTGAATCCAGAAACGCCATGGGTTATCTTCCGGAAAACCCCTACTATTACGATCATCTCACAACCGATGAACTCCTCGTCTTTTGCGGCAAGACGGCAGGCATGGACAGGGCGCTTTTCAAGGCCCGGGCTGCGGAACTCCTTAAAATCACCGATCTTACCGAGGCAAGAGGCTCAAAGCTCTCTTCCTACTCCAAGGGCATGACCCAGCGGGCGGGTCTCTGCTTTGCCTTGATCCATGACCCGGACATCGTCATCCTTGACGAACCCATGTCGGGCCTCGATCCCATCGGCCGAAAAATGGTATTCGATTTGATCATTGATCTAAAGGAGAGGGGCAAGACCGTTCTTTTCTGCTCCCACATTTTGACCGATGTGGAGAAACTGTGCGATACAATAACAATCATGGCCAATGGAAAGGTTAGACGACAGCTCACAAGGGCGGATATTATCCAGGAGAACAGAGACTTAGAAACCATATTCTTGGAGGCTGCTACGAGTGATCACCATGAAAACGTCTCGGCATGAGCACCCAAGGATCTAACATAAAAAATAAAATCCTGCGGATCCAGGCCCTGGCAGTTCTGACCTTTAAGGAGGGCATAAGGGAACGGGCCATCTACGGCATCGGGCTTGCCGCCCTTATCTTTTCCTCCATATCAATTCCCGTGACCGGGTTTTTCATGCGGGACCTTGACAAGATATCCGTAGATTTCAACCTTGCTGCGGTATCCTTTGCATCACTCCTGCTGCTTTTTTTTGTATCCATCAATCTCATGGCCAAGGACATGGAGAGAAAGACCCTGTTCTTTGTCCTGTCAAAACCCTTTTCCAGGGGCGAATACATCCTTGGCAAGCTTTTCGGGCTGATCCTCTTGAGTACCGCAGCCGTTGGAGTTTTGTGCTTTGCTGCCTCGGCCAGCGTTTTTATCACACGATCCATTTACCCCAATCATTTCAATGGCTTTGCCTGGCCGAGTTTCTTCATTGCCGTGTACGGCCATACCCTGATGCTGGTCCTTTTAAACGCCGTCGTGGTCTTTTTCAGCTCCCTTACGACAAGCTCGTTTTTAACACTCCTGTTCAGCGTATCCACCTATATTGCAGGCCAGACCATTGAAGAGGTCTATCTCTTTCTGCAACAACAGTCAGAGACCGTTCCCCTGTCGGGCTTTGTTAAAACTACGATCGATATTCTCCACTATGCAGCGCCCAATCTCTCCGTGTTTGACTTAAAGGTCATGGCAGCCCACAGCCTGCCGGTCTCAGGTGCGTATATCCTTTCCATCACCCTTTACGCCCTTGTATATTCGGGAATTCTCGCAGGCGCAGCCACCTTTATCTTTAGCCGACGCAACGTTTCCTAGAAGGAACGATTATGACAAATTCCATGGTCATACAATCGGTTGCAAAAAAGCTCCTGGTGACAAGCCTGGCACTTGTTGCCTACTGGGGTGTTTATAACTTTGTATCCACACAGCGTATTTTTTTCCTGGGCCAGACCCCGGTTCTGTATTCCATCCCGTCGAGCTTTACTGCACCCGCCGCTCTGGAGTTCAAGGGATTGGTTGCAAACTATCTATTCTTAAAGGTCATGACCAATGCAGGGGATCAGCTAAGCCGAAACAAAAGGATAACCGGGGAGATGGTCGATTATGTGGTCGAATCCGTTGCGACCATCACAGATCTTGATCCTAAATTCTGGGACCCCTATCTCTTTTCCAGCCTGATGCTTGCCTGGAACTTTAACGAGCCTGAAAAGGCCAACGCCATTTTGACCAAGGCGGAAATTAATCTTCCCAACGACTACAGGCCGTCCTATTTCAAGGGATTCAATTTCTACTATTTTTTAAAGGACAACGAAAAAGCCGCAAAATACATGATCAAGGCGTCAAAGCTTCCCGGAAGCCCCTCCTACCTGCCCTATCTTGCCACCCGGCTCTCGGTCTATTCGGCCGAGCACAGGACCGCGGCCGCATTCCTTGAACAGATGATCAAAACCACCCGGAACGAGGCCATTGTAAGGCAGCTCAAGATGAGGCTTGAAACCGTCAACCATCTTATTCTCCTTGAAAAATACGTAATTGAATATAAGGAGAGGTTCGGTCTTTTTCCCAAACATATAGAGGGCCTTGTCTGCGCAGGATTTTTAAAAGAGATTCCAAAGGACCCCCATGGCGGCAAATACCTTATCATGGGCAACAGCCGGGTCTACACCACAAGCCGCATGATTGAGCAGCCCTAATCTACAAGACATTGGACATTGACTGCAATGTGTACTCTTATAAAAAAAGAAAATATTTTATTTATTTATTTGGCAGCAGCTCTATTCTCAGCAACATTTATAACGGGAAGTTCATCTTACTATAATGCAGTTTATATAAATTATTTAGAGCTGGCCTTTATAATATTCTATATTATAACCTTGCGAGGATTTCCTCCGTTTAAAGAATTAGCAAAAAACAACAAACTGCCTGCAATCATTTTCGTGCTGTGGCTGACAAGCATAACCTTTTCTTTCATCTTCTCTCCATTAAATCTAACTTACAAATCTCGTGCCATTGGTCGATACTGTCAAACTATCTCGCATTTATTTACATTTATTTTTTTATGGGACTATCTGAAACGATACAAGCCTAATTTGAAAAAAATCTTATTCATCATTCCACTAACTACAGTCGTTATTGCTCTTGTATTTTTAGTTTATAATTTTATTATGATGGAAACTATTCATACTATTAATTATGGAAAAATATTGTTTCAACATCCGCCATATAACTCACATATTAGGCATACAGGGTACCAGGCATCTGCAGGCTTAAGTGTACTTTTACTCTTCAATATTACCAAACAAAGACAAAATTTTTATACGTTATTGATAATACTCGCAACTGTAATAACATGCACGTTTGTTATCTGGCTTGGTGGCCGTGGTGCAATTTTATCGGTAATCAGTACATTTATACTTATCTTTGTTGTTTTGCTTTTTCAAAATAGCAGTACAAAATATTTTTTAACAACGTTTTCCCTGATATTTTTACTGTCAATAATTATTGCAGAGCTACTTTCCGTATATCAATGGAATGGCCTTTTTAATCCACTGCATCGATCTCTGGCCTCAGATGGCATTAATTCATTTTCTAGCGGTAGGATTAAGATTTGGGCAACATGCTGGGAAAGCATAAAAGTCAACCCTTTTTGGGGACTCGGATCGCAAGGTTATTATTACATGCCGAATAGAATATATGGCGTCCAACCACATAATGCTTTTATTCAATTTTTAGTAGAATGGGGAGTTATTGGAACATCGCTGTTTATTTTTTTGATTTTTAGCGGCTTTTTAGCAGGGGTCAGATTACATTTACGGAACAGAAATGAAATTATATCTCAACAAGCGTTAATTGCTTTAGCAATCATCACTACACTAACAATCCATTCAATAACTGATGGGACTTACTATCATCCACAACCTACATTTTATTTAGTAATCGCTTTTGCAGTTTGGCTAACTCATGATGGGTGACCCCGATTCGCCATTTGGGAATACTCGATGGCTGTTGAACTGGACGATAATATTTGAACTGAACATAGAGGAAGGATAAACCGACAAATGAAAGCGACAAGAAAGAAGCTTCTGCTTTATGATCTGCTGATCGGCTTCGGGACCCTGTTGATTTATCCGATAGTATTGCGTTTGAGTTTCAGTCAAGAGTTGAGCAGCAAGGTGCTTTCTTCCATCAGCGAGGCAAGTCTGGTGAAAAGTCAACTGGGCATTTCGGTATTATGGTATCTTTTGGCAGTTCTCATAAGTCATATGGTTGCCTTTCTAACGGTTTGGTGGCTGACATGCGTATTTTTAGAAAAAATCCGGAATGAGCGAAGTTTTATCCTGTCAGGCGTTTGCATCATGTCCGTTTTTGCCTTGTGGTGTTATATTGCCAACGCTTCTTATTTTCCGAATTCCCAGAGTGCGTCTGTGGCAAATTCTTTTTTAAAATGGAAATATAGTCAAGTCTCTTTTATTTTATTCAATATTTTAGTGGGATTGTACATATTCATTTCACTCTGGCGGACGGTGAAGAATTCAAATCCGGCCGAATTGCTGAGGTGTATTAAAGCGACGCGGTTTTCGGTCGGCGCTTCCGTAATAGGTGGGATCATTCTCTTGCTGGTGGTGATCCTTCCAGTACGTGGCATTTTTGCGAACCTGGGTGTTTTCACCAAAGCGCCAAACAGTGGCTCTCTTCAGGAGGAAGAACCGGATATTATCCTGCTGGGCATTGATTCCCTGCGTCCGGATTGTCTGGATGCGGGGGAAAGTATCGTTGAAATGCCCAACATCAGGGGGTTCGTTGATGATTCCCTGCAATTTAAGACCGCCTATACACCTCTGGCACGTACCTACCCAGCCTGGAACGCTATTCTTACAGGGGCCTATCCAGGAAATAACGGTGCAGTGTTCAATCTCATAGATAATGGTTACAGAAATACAGAAATGACTACGTTGGCGACACGGTTGAAAAATGCCGGGTATGAAACCGTCTATGCAACCGATGAAAAACGCTTCAGCAATATAGACGAAAGCTTCGGGTTTGACAGTATCCTGGGCCCACCCATGGGTGCTGCTGATTTTCTTCTGGGGACCATCAACGATTTCCCTTTCAGCAACCTGATCGTAAACACACGCCTTGGAAGAATATTGTTTCCCTATTCCTATGGAAACCGGGCCGCTTCAGTAACCTACGAGCCGGATACCTTTCTATCTCTGATCGAAAATGATTTGGAGAATAACGATGAACAGCCGTCCTTATTATGCATCCATCTATGCTTATCCCACTGGCCATATAAATGGCGTACGTCTTATACATCCATTATTCCGAATACCAACACGGATGAGTTGAGATATCTCCAGTCGCTTGAGGCAGTGGACCGGCAGTTCGGTCAGTTGCTGACGATATTGAAGAACAAGGGATACTTTGAAAATGCTGTCGTTGTACTGCTCTCTGACCATGGAGAGGGACTGTCAACCGACAATAACCAAATCGGCGCTTCGGATGGCAGCAGCAGGTCTCTGTTCGGAGCAACCCTAGGGCATGGAACCGATGTTTTAAACCGTAAACAGTACGAAGTTGTCCTGGCCTATAGGGGGGTCGGTGAACGGGCAATGGGCACCGGCGTTTCAATGCAGACAGCGGGCCTGATCGACATTGCGCCGACGCTGCTGGACCTTGTTGATTTATCGCCGGAAAAGTCCCAGCAATTTGACGGAATTTCCTTGCGGCCATGGCTTGAAGATGCCGACCTGAAACCATATTCGCGGTACTTTCTTGTAGAAACAGGTCTTTCAATACAGTCGATTTTGTCCGCAACCCCGAATATGGCGAAGGCGTTTTCCGAGGGGAATACATACTATCGAGTGCTTTCAAACGGACGGGTTGTTATTAAAGACGAATCGATACCGCTGCTTGTCTCACAAAAGCAATATGCAGTCTATTTTGAAGATCTGAGCTTTGCCCGGATACCTAATAAAAAGGGGAATGACTACAAAGAAGTGTTTGTGGATAATAAAAGTGCCGAGTACTTTGAAGCGGACAGATTCAAAGAAAAAGACCTTGTTGGTATGAAAGTCGCTCTGAACGAATATTTGGAAGAAACAGAGTAGATTGAAATCGGTGAGCTGCTATCCGCCGTTGGTGTTAACGAGCAGCGGCCTGTCGACTTTTTTCAAAGTTATTTTGCCGGATGTTATTCTGTCGCCGTCGATCTGAAATCTGCACTTTTCGGGCAAGACAATTCAATGTTGTCTTGATGGTATGTTGAAGAAAAATCAGCGCATCTGCCAAATTCCAAAAATAAGGCAAGAAAAAACGGTAGTGGGTCAGACCTGTGGATACCATGCAAAAATCGCCTTAAATTCAACGCCCTCTCATGGAGCATCCACAACTTTGACCCACTACCCAATTTTTTATTATTTTTTCTGGAGTATACTCCAAAGTATGGTGGGGTCAATTCTTGATGATTACATAAAATTTTACACCGGACAGGATCATATAAACGTAACATTTAAATAAATTTCAGATAACGGTAATTCACACTTAACCCATCTTTTCGAAAAAAAACGACAAAACGCCCATTTTCCTTTGGTTTTTATGGCCCTACGTAAAATAGATTGCCATAATTTCAGCATATTACGTAGAAGTTTCTCAGTTATGGTTAATGTAGTGCCATAAAATTAAAT
>QKJV01000125.1 GCA_003249165.1 Desulfobulbaceae bacterium
TGGTATTATTTCGTTCATTTTAACATGTTTCACGCAGGTTTCAAGTGCGAAATAACACGAACTACTACAAAAGGAGAAACCTCAATGAAATTGCTGCGACTAAAATTTATTTTTCTGACAACCCTTCTTATAGCCTTAATAGGCAGCAACGCCCTTGCAAAGGAACTCATAATTGCAGTGGCTGCAAATTTTACCGATGCCACTCGCGACATTGTCCCATTATTCGAGAAGGCTACAGGCTATACGGTCAAGACGAGCTTCGGATCCACTGGAAAGCTATTTTCCCAGATCGAAAACGGTGCCCCTTTTGAGGTTTTTTTGGCAGCAGACAGTAAACGTCCAGCCAAAGCGGAAGAGCAAAATCTAGCTGTACCTGGTACTCGTTTTACTTATGCAAAAGGGAAGTTAGCCTTATGGAGCGTCAAGAAGGATCTTTTTGTTGATGCGGAAAGCTATTTAAAGGCACTTCCCATGAAGCACCTCGCTCTAGCGAATCCCAAAACTGCTCCTTATGGGCTGGCTGCTCAGCAGGTTATGGAGCATCTAGGTGTATGGCAACAAGCTCAGTCCAAATTGGTCAAGGGAGATTCCATCGCTCAGACATTTCAATTTACAGCCACAGGTAACGCCGAGGTGGGCTTTGTCGCTTTATCCCAAGTTAAAGCCTGGACAAAAACAAAGGGAACCGAAAGCCTGTGGGAGGTCCCGGAGAATTATTACGTCCCCATCGCACAACAAGCAGTTCTTTTGAAAAAAGGAGAACAAAATCCGGCGGCACGGGCATTTCTCGATTTTCTCAAAAGCCCTGAAGCCGTCAAGGTTATTACCGGTTACGGCTACGGTGTGGAGTAATTCATGGTGTTTGACTGGAGCCCTGTTATTCTGAGTTTAAAATTGGCCACCACCACAACCCTCGTGTTGCTGGTGATAGGCACACCTGTCGCATGGTGGCTTGCGCGAACGCGTCACTGGAGTAAGCAACCCATTGCAACTGTGGTAGCTTTGCCCCTGGTTCTCCCCCCAACAGTCTTGGGTTTTTACCTGCTGATTATGTTAGGCCCAAAAGGTCCTGTAGGCCATTTTACCCAGGCTATCGGACTCGGGACATTACCCTTTACTTTTCCGGGGCTAGTGGTGGCCTCCGTCTTTTATTCGTTTCCCTTTGTGGTGCAGCCACTTCAAAACGCCTTTGAGGTAATAGGAGAACGGCCACTGGAGGTTGCAGCGACCCTACGTGCTTCCATGTGGGATCGTTTTTGGAGTGTCGCTGTCCCCCTCGCTCGACCCGGCTTTCTCACTGCATCTGTTCTTGCTTTTGCTCACACCATTGGTGAATTCGGAGTCGTTCTCATGGTAGGCGGCAATATCCCAGGAGAAACAAAGGTGTTATCTGTGGCTATTTACGATCACGTTGAAACACTTGAGTATGAACAGGCTCACTGGCTTGCAGGGGGCATGGTAGTCTTTTCTTTTCTGGTCTTACTCACGCTCTATCTGGTCAATAGCCGCCAGCAACGTACGTTTACTCTATGAAAAATTCTATAAATCTTTGTTTTAGTACCAGCTTTGATGATTTTTCGCTGGATGTGGATCTTACTTTGCCAAGCCATGGAATCAGTACACTGTTTGGTCATTCGGGCTGTGGCAAAACAACCCTGTTGCGGTGTATTGCCGGACTGCAACCGGCTGAAGGCCATCTCACCATTGGGGAAGAAGTATGGCAAGATGCTGATCATTTTATGCCGGTGCACCAGCGCTCCTTGGCCTATGTGTTCCAGGAAGCCAGTCTCTTTCCTCATTTGTCGGTTAAAAAAAACCTTCTCTATGGATTTGAACGCATTCCTGAAGATCAACGGCGGGTTGCTTTCGACGATGCAGTATCCTGGCTTGGGCTGGAAGAACTCCTTGACCGTAATCCCGATAAACTTTCCGGCGGTCAACGGCAACGTGTGGCTATCGCCAGAGCCCTGCTTGTTAGCCCACGTTTACTCCTGATGGACGAACCTCTTGCCGCCTTGGATATAAAAAGTAAAAAAGAGATTCTTCCTTACTTAGAACGACTGCACGACGATCTCGACATACCGGTCATTTATGTCACTCATTCTCCTGCGGAAGTGTCCCGTTTAGCCGATTACCTGGTGGTTTTAGAGGGCGGCAGAGTCATTGCCAACGGACCGTTGGCCGACACCCTCTCTCGCCTTGATCTTCCTTTTAAATTTGGAGAAGATACGGCAGTGGTCCTTGAATGCACGGTCGGAGAAATTGATGCATCTGTCTCGTTTCGATTTTCCCGGCGGTGGCTTGTGGCTGCGTGATCAAGGTATACCTGTCGGTCAACGTGTACGTGTTCGCGTTTTTGCACGCGATGTGAGCCTGGCTGAAAATCCTGGGAAATCAAGTATCCAAAATATTTTGCGTGGGCATGTTGATGCTTTTGGCGAGGATGAACACCCAGGGCTTATGCTGGTTCGTGTCCGTATTGGTGAGGCAAACTTACTTGCGCGTGTGACACGGAGGGCCGCAGCAAAACTTGGAATTCAGCAGGAGGATGAGATATGGGTTCAGGTGAAATCGGTAGCGTTGGTTGAATAATATCCTGACCGAGCATTCGATTGCACAGTGCATGAAGGGAATTTCAGGGCATTGGATAAAATATCAACCTTTCCGTAGTGGCAGGGCTGCACTGGCCCGGTGTTCGAACACTCAATAAAGCAGCAACCACATGATGGAGGTTAAAAAAAACGGACACCAGAATGACAAGGAATTCTTCAAAACAGACGATTCTTAGGTCTATTGTGCATGTGCTGCCAGTGCGCAACAAGATGACATACGACAAAAAAAGACTACAAACAGGTTGCTGGAAAATAATATGATCTTCCCGGTTTCAGGCGTAGAAACGCATCCGCTCATTCCATTTTTCGTTGCCATGATTGTGTCATTTTTTACTTCAATGGGAGGCGTTTCAGGAGCTTTTCTTCTCTTGCCATTTCAAATGTCGTTTCTTGGCTACACACACCCTTCTGTCAGCGCAACAAATCAGGTGTTCAACATTATAGCCATTCCAAGTGGAGTATATCGATACTGGCGTGAGGGGCGAATGGTGTGGCCCCTTACGTGGGTCGTGATCATTGGTACACTTCCCGGAGTGTTTCTTGGAGCTATCGTGCGCGTAGCGTACTTACCCGATCCAGCACAATTGCCGCCGCTGTTCTTTTTTATATCGGCGTGAAAATGGTAAGGGATCTGCTACAGAAAAAGGCAGATCGGGACCCCAAAACAAACAGCGAAATGCGCTTTCAAGCATTAATAAAAAGTTACCAATCAGAAATCAATGGTCAAAACGCGACCCAAGATCTGACTTTAAAGAGAACTTATATCACGCACTTTGACTTCAATCGGCTTGGCTATACGTTTTATGGTGAACAATTTGAAGTTTCTTTTTGGGGAGCTTTAAGCCTTAGTTTTATTGTGGGTATTATTGGTGGCATTTATGGTATTGGAGGCGGCTCCATCATTGCCCCTTTCTTTGTGACCTTTTTTGGTTTGCCTGTGTATACAGTTGCCGGGGCTGCTTTAATGGGTACTTTTGTCACTTCAGTGGCTGGCGTTGTTTTTTATCAAAGCATAGGAATATTTTATCCGCAGATGTCTGTGGCTCCCGATTGGGCATTGGGAGCATTGTTCGGAGCAGGGGGAATGGTCGGAATGTATCTCGGAGCTCGATGTCAGAAATTTTTCCCAGCTAGGGCGATCAAATGGATGCTTGTGGGGATTATTATTTTTACAGCGATCAAATATATAATTTCCTTTGTAAAATTGATGATAATCTAATCCGACATATTGCTTGAACTGGTTTCGGTCGATTGGACGCAATCAGTGCAAAATAAAAGTTAGCACTGGCAATATTAAACTTTTTTAAGTGTGGCAGACCTAAGATTCTTCCTGAACACCGACGAATATACGTTAAAAAATCAGGGAGAGATTTCTCGTCACCCCTTTTGTTAAGAGCAACGGTAGACACCTTAAATCGATACGAAATTCCACCAGATTGAGATGGTCTTTGGAAAGCTTTACTTCGCAGTTGCTCTATTTCAGACTTTTTTTAATGAAATTGGAAAATCTATCTACAGAAATAAAGCAATAGTATTGCTGTTGGCAAACAGGTTAACATTTCCAGTACCAATAAACCGCACTATGGCTCTGTTCAAAAAACGGGTCTATCGGTCTTCGAACAAGAATTTTATGCCGGTTCAAGAAGCATCAAGTTTAATTTTTCTCCCCTTTTTTATCAACCTTGATCAGAAAATTGATACCCTTGGCTATGGAAAAAGTTCTATTGCCTTCAAAGACAACCACTATAGTACCGCAACTGTCAACAGAGGCGATTGTACCAATCCCCCATTCAGCCCGCGCCTTATGTCGCACTTTTTCGCCTTTGCTCAAGTTTTTTTTCATTGTTCCTCCAGAGAGTTCCATCCGACCCGAACAAAAGGAATATTCCTATCGTGGTTAAGCAAGGTGTTTCTGTCAAGAAAAGCTTGGGCCTCCGGATGGTGATCGGTTACTGTAATATCGGCACCTCGGTGATTGAGGACTAGACCGGGCAATCCAATGCCACACCCCACCTCAAGGATACGCTTGCCTCGAATGTGATAATCAACCATAATGTCGGCTAAAAAATAGCCAGAGTCCCAGACAACACCGAAGAGCGGCCAGGCGGCGGAGGATATGCCTATCTTGGCGGCGGCATCTTCGGGGGCAAAATATTGCTGTTTGTCTCGCAACGTTCGTATGTGAATGTCAAATTCGCCAAAGTCTACTGTTTGGTAGCACAGACGTATAGGCTTCATAACAGCCGTCTTTTAGGTCTTGAAAAGCTATGCATCTCTCGTCTCATTTATGGTCTCCTCTTTCTGAGGTGATATATTCTCAATTTTCCGTTGCCTTTTCTTTTCTTTTTTCTTTTTCCTTTCCAATTCGCGTTGACGTTTTTCGTATGAATAATTCTGTTTAGCCAAGGTTAAACTCCTTTTGTATCGTCACTGGAATCCTGAAAAAGCAGGTCATCCGTTTCGTGAGAATGACAACGGCCGATCTCAGGGCAGTCCTTTTTGTACGAAAAAAATGTGGTCGATCTTTGCAGAAGATGAATACTCTGTGCGGTCAGAGCATAGTTCATCGGCGCGAGGTACTGTTTTATACTCGCTCCCGAAGCGAACCAAGGTAAGACTTTACATCAAGTCCGTGGTTATTGGCAAAATCCATGGCGCCAAAAACTTCGCGCGGCTCGATACCACTCTTGTGACGGAGTTCGATC
>QKJV01000182.1 GCA_003249165.1 Desulfobulbaceae bacterium
TCTAGACCAACTTGGTGCTTATCTTAAGTGCGTATATGCCCCTATAGATGTAAATTGTGTGGTTAAACGCGCTCTGTCTAGACTTAAACCAACATGTTATATATGCCTGGAAACTGAATTATGGCCAAGCCTTCTCACGGAGGCGTATCGTTCTGGCGTTAAACTACTACTGCTTAATGGTCGAATTTCAGAACGGTCATTAAATAGATATCGTAAAGTTCCTGGTCTTGTTAAACCGTTAATGCAATCATTTACCGCAATTGCCGCCATCAGTGAGACTGACAGAGAACGTTTTATGCAACTAGGAGCAGATCCAGCAAAAATATTTGTTGCCGGAAATGTAAAATATGATCTGCAGTTACCAATATCTTTAAATTATGCAGAAGTGTACCGAACCCGGCTTGGATTGTCCGAAGATCAACCTGTTTTCATTTTTGGCAGTACACATACCGGAGAGGAACAAGTCTTTATTGATTCTTTTTTCAGACTGCGTGACAATAAAAAAAATTCAGTTTTTATTATTGCTCCCCGGCATCTGAACCGGCTTGCTGAAATTGAAAAACTTTTTATTTCGCATAACCTGCCGTACGAAAAACTCAGTCGGCTTTATTCAGGAAATCGCCAAGAGCGTGTTATTCTTGTCGACACTATGGGTGAACTGGCGTTACTTTATTCAATCGGCACTTTTGTATTTTGCGGTGGAAGTCTGGTTCCTAAAGGCGGCCATAATATTATGGAGGCAGCTATCTGGGGGAAACCGGTTTATTACGGGCCTCACATGAAAGACTTTGCTGATGCGGTGACAATTCTTGAAAGCGGAGGCGCTGGTTTTGTGATCACAGGCTCCGAAGATTTAATTCGTTCTGCAACGAGGCTTATGCAATCACCGGAACAATATCACGCTATTTGCCTCAAGGCCAGAGAAGCCGCCTTGGCTCAGCAGGGTGCTGCCCGGAGGCAGGCTGAACTTGTAAAACACATTTTGTTTCAGTGATCTTTTTCCTAAATAACATAATTTCCCTGTCAGCGGGACGCTATTCTTTCTCCTGGGCAGTGGATTGACAATAACTTGAGGATTATTAATCATGAAAGCGCTTATAGCTCTTGAAGACGGTACCATATTCGAAGGGGAATCCTTTACCGGCCCCGGAGAAACCTTCGGCGAAATTGTTTTCAATACCGGGATGAGTGGTTATCAGGAAGTATTATCTGACCCGTCTTACAAAGGGCAGATTGTAACTATGACGTACCCGCTTATCGGAAACTACGGCGTTAACTCGGAAGATATGGAATCCTCTCAGGTTCATGTTGAGGCATTCCTTATCAAGGAATATCAGGCTGTTCCGAGCAATTTCAGGTCTACGGGGACCTTGGCTGAACTGCTGCAGAAATATCACGTTCTCGGCGTACAGGGTATCGACACAAGAGCTCTTACTCGCCATATTCGGGTAGGCGGCGCTATGAAAGCAGTTGTGTCCACTGAGGATCTCGATCCTCAGTCGCTTGTTACCAAGGCAAAAAATTCTCCGGGTCTCATAGGGCGTGACCTTGTCCAGGAGGTGACCTGTGACGCTCCCTTCGGCTGGACAAATAACGGCCCTGCACCCGGCAGCAACTTTTCTACAGCTACTGCCGCCAAGTACAAAGTCGTCACTCTGGACTGCGGGCTCAAATACAATCAATTACGACTCCTTTCGAAAAGAGGTTGCTCCGTTCAGGTCGTCCCCTCGTTCACCTCTGCCACTGAAATTCTGGCGATGAATCCGGATGGGATATTCCTTTCCAACGGCCCTGGAGACCCGGCTGCTCTGAAGGAAATCGTTAAAACGGTTCATGAACTCCTCGGCAAAAAACCGATTTTCGGTATTTGCTTGGGACATCAGATTCTTGGTCTTGCATACGGAGGAACAACTTACAAGTTAAAATTCGGCCATCGTGGAGCAAACCAGCCTGTTAAAGATCTATTAACCGGTAAAATCGAAATAACCTCACAAAATCATGGTTTTTGTGTTGACCCAAAAAGTCTCAGCCCAAATGAAATCGAATTGACCCACATTAATCTTAACGACTCAAGTGTTGAAGGAATGCGGCATAAAAAATTCTCAGCCTTTTCCGTGCAGTATCACCCGGAAAATGCTCCAGGCCCCCACGACTCAATCTATCTTTTTGACCGATTTATTGAAGCGATGGAGCAAAGCAGCAGTACCCTCTGCTGATAAAAATGTACCACTGAATTACAGAAACGAAGATTAAAAATAAATACTTTTAGCCTTCTCACCGACCTAATAATAAAAGTCAGCTGAAATATAATTGCCATGCCTAAACGAACAGATATCAAAAAAATCCTCATCATCGGCTCCGGGCCGATCATTATCAGCCAGGCCTGCGAGTTTGACTACTCCGGTACCCAGGCAGTCAAGGCACTCAAAGAGGAAGGATATGAGGTTATCCTTATCAACTCTAATCCAGCCACCATCATGACTGATCCGGAAATAGCCGACAGAACCTATATAGAACCGATTACCACCGAAATGGTCTGCAAAATTATCGAAAAAGAACGTCCGGATGCACTATTACCAACCCTCGGCGGCCAGACAGGACTGAATACGGCCATCAGAGTAGCGGAGACCGGGATACTTGAAAAATACGGGGTCGAACTTCTCGGTGCAAATATAGCCGTCATTAAAAAAGCGGAAGGGCGCGATTCTTTTCGTGAAGCCATGTATCGTATCGGTTTGAAAGTGCCTGAAAGCGCTATTGTCCACTCGATCAGTGAGGCACGCGCCGCTGCAGATAAAATCGGTTTCCCCATCATTGTCAGACCAAGCTTCACTCTGGGTGGCACAGGCGGAGGTGTCGCGTATAACAGCCAGGAACTTGAAGCTTTATGTAAAGCGGGTCTTGATCTCAGCCTTAACACGGAAGTCATGCTTGAGCGAAGCCTTCTTGGTTGGAAAGAATACGAACTTGAGGTGATGCGTGACAAGGCGGATAACGTAGTCATAATATGTTCCATCGAAAACATGGATGCTATGGGCGTCCATACGGGTGACTCAATAACAGTTGCTCCCGCACAAACCCTTTCTGACCGGGAATATCAACTCATGCGTGATGCGTCCATAGCCATCATGCGTGAGATAGGTGTGGAAACAGGTGGCTCAAATGTCCAATTTGCTGTAGATCCGCAAACCGGGGAACTGATGGTCATCGAAATGAATCCAAGGGTCTCGCGCAGTTCGGCCCTCGCCTCAAAAGCAACCGGTTTCCCCATTGCCAAGATTGCGGCAAAACTTGCGGTAGGCTACACTCTCGATGAAATTCCGAATGATATCACTAAAGAAACATACGCTTCCTTTGAACCTACAATTGATTATTGCGTCGTAAAAATTCCCAGGTGGACTTTTGAGAAGTTTCCCGAAGCAACCGATATTCTTACTACGGCCATGAAATCGGTCGGGGAAACGATGGCAATCGGCAGAACATTCAAGGAGGCTTTTCAAAAGGGATTACGCTCCCTGGAAATAGGTTGCGCCGGTTTTGGTGCCGATCCGAAGTTCAACTTTACCAGCATGGATCAGCGTGACCTCGAATTGAAGCTCAAAATTCCCAACTCGCAAAGGATATTCGCCCTTTACGAAGGATTCAAGCGGGATATGACAGTTGAACTCCTATACGAATTGACAGCGATAGACCCATGGTTTCTTGTCAATCTGCGGCAGATTGTTGATGTTGAGGAAGAAATCAAAAAGGCGGGATTTTCCGGTCTTGACAGTAATTTCCTGCGGAAAATCAAACAGTACGGTTTTTCCGATAAACAGATAGCCTATCTGACCGGAACGAGCAAAGACGATATCAGGGAATTGCGGGAAAAAACAGGCCAAAAACCCGTTTATAAACTGGTAGATACCTGTGCCGCCGAATTTGAAGCCTATACTCCGTATTATTACTCTACTTATGAGGTAGAGAATGAGGCGCGCAAAACGGACAAACCCAAAGTTATGATTCTCGGTGGCGGTCCGAACAGAATCGGCCAAGGTATTGAATTTGACTACTGTTGCGTTCATGCCTCCTTCGCCCTGAAGGAAATGGGAATAGAAAGCATCATGGTTAATTCCAATCCGGAAACAGTAAGTACCGATTACGATACTTCCGACAAACTTTATTTTGAACCTTTAACCTGTGAAGATGTCCTTCATATCATTGAAAGTGAAAAACCTGACGGAGTGATTGTCCAATTCGGCGGTCAGACGCCGCTCAACCTGGCTGTTCCCCTTGCCAAAAAAAATGTACCGATTATCGGAACATCTCCCGATTCCATAGACCGTGCTGAGGACAGAGAACGCTTTCAAAAATTCTTGCAGAAACTTAACCTGATCCAGCCTGCTAACGGTACGGCCCGGACAACTGAAAATGCACTGCTGATCGCAAAGGAAATCGGCTATCCTGTTGTCGTGCGCCCCTCTTACGTCCTGGGTGGCAGAGCAATGCGGATTGTGTATAATGAAAAATACTTAAAAGAATATATGGCTACGGCCATTGATGTTTCCTCCGAGCATCCCATTCTCATAGATAAATTTCTCAAAGAAGCAGTTGAAATCGACGTTGACGCTATTTCCGATGGGGAAACCACAATCATTGGCGGGATAATGCAACATATTGAGGAGGCGGGGATCCATTCGGGCGATTCCGCCTGCGTGCTCCCGCCCCACAGTCTCTCTGCGGAACTGATTGAAGAGATAAAGGGTGCAACACGAGCGATGGCAGTTGAATTGAAGGTCATCGGCCTCATGAATGTTCAATATGCGGTTAAGGACAACGTGCTTTACGTCCTGGAGGTTAACCCCCGCGCGTCGCGAACCATTCCTTTCGTCAGCAAGGCGACGGGTGTACCTCTCGCCAAGCTGGCCACAAAGGTCATGATGGGGATGAAATTAAAAGATCTTGGTTTAACAAGCGAAGTGGAAATTTCTCATTATGCAGTAAAAGAGGCGGTTTTCCCCTTTGATCGCTTCGATAACGTTGATACCCTCTTGGGTCCGGAAATGAAATCTACTGGTGAAGTGATGGGAATTGATCAATCACTTGGTCTGGCCTTTGCTAAATCACAATTCGCCGCAGGCCAACCAATCCCTCTTTCCGGGACAGTTCTTTTCAGCATGAGGGGTGGAGACAAAGCCGTTATCCGCCCTGTTGCCGAAAAATTGCAGAAGCTAGGTTTTAACATCATGGCCACGAGGGGGACCGCCGCTTATTTAAACAGCCATGGAGTCTCCTGTACGCAAATCAATAAAATCTCCGAAGGAAGACCGCATATTCTTGATAAAATTCAAGACCACGAAATTCAATGGATTGTCAACACATCGAGGGGTACCAGGACTACAGAGGATTCCTACACGATACGCCGGGCTGCACTGAATTATCATCTGCCTTACACGACCACCACCGCTGGCGCGGAATCAATGGCCATGGCTATAGCAACACTCAAGCAGCAATCTATGGAGGTCAAATCGGTTCAGGAGTATTTCGCCGATAGAAAATCAGAGCAACAGTAAAAAATTGCAAAAGCTCCTGACGATTTTCCCTGATTACTGCTGGACTTTACAACATCAAGTTCTTATTGTAAATTTTGTTTAACCTTATTTTCTCATATTTTCGCGGTTGGAAACGCTCCATTATGACCGTTATAGAGATAAATACTTTTCAAATTTTCTTTACGGGGTTCTTTCTTGAATAATTTTTATAAAAATTTATCGATGTGGCTGGTGATTGGTTTAACTATGATCCTGCTCTTCAATATGTTCAATCATCCCCAGACCGGAGTGGTTGAGATGAGTTACAGTGATTTTCTATCGGCTGTATCTTCTGAAGGAATAACCCAGGTCACAATGCAGGGAGATGAAATTACCGGGACGAGCGGGGGAAAACATTTTCGTGTCATAGTACCGCCATCTGACACGGAACTCATTCCGCAACTCAGAAAAGCGGGTGTCAACATTACGGTCAAACAAAAAGAAGAAACGCCCTGGTATATCACGATCCTTGTTTCCTGGTTTCCAATGCTTCTCCTCATTGGCGTATGGATTTTCTTCATGCGCCAGATGCAGATGGGTGGCGGCAAAGCAATGAGTTTTGGCCGCAGCAAACACAAAATGCTCGAGAGTGGTACAGCCAAGGTAACCTTTAAGGATGTTGCCGGCATCGACGAGGCAAAGGAAGAACTTTCTGAAATTATTGATTTTCTCCGCGATCCGAAAAAATTTACCCGCCTCGGTGGCCGTATTCCCAAGGGTGTTCTCCTGGCAGGCCCCCCGGGTACAGGAAAAACACTGCTCGCCAAGGCAATCGCTGGGGAAGCGGACGTTCCTTTCTTCTCCATCAGCGGTTCTGATTTTGTCGAAATGTTCGTCGGTGTAGGCGCTTCTCGAGTCAGAGATCTTTTCACGCAGGGTAAAAAAAATGCGCCATGCATTATTTTTATCGACGAGATCGATGCGGTAGGACGTCATCGCGGGGCCGGCCTCGGCGGTGGTCATGATGAACGGGAACAGACCCTTAATCAGTTGCTGGTTGAAATGGACGGTTTCGAATCAAACGAAGGCGTCATCATAATTTCCGCAACCAACCGCCCTGATGTTCTCGATCCAGCGCTGTTGCGGGCAGGACGATTCGATCGTCAGGTCGTTGTTCCCATTCCTGATGTAGGAGGCAGGGAAAAAATTCTTGCTGTCCACGGAAAAAAGGTGCCTATAGCTGCAGATGTTGATTGGCGTGTCATCGCCCGCGGTACTCCCGGTTTTTCCGGGGCCGATCTGGAAAACCTGGTTAACGAAGCGGCCCTCCTCGCAGCACGTTTTAATGAAGATAAAGTGAATATGGATCATCTTGAACGGGCTAAAGACAAGGTTATGATGGGTGCTGAACGCCGGAGCATGATCATTACCGATAAGGAAAAGAAAATTACGGCCTTCCACGAAGCCGGGCACGCTCTTATTGCCCGCCTGCTCCCGGGAACTGATCCTCTGCATAAGGTCACTATTATTCCTAGGGGCCGCGCCTTGGGGTTGACGCAGCAACTTCCCACCGTTGAACAGTACACACACTCTAAATCCTACCTCCTCAATAATCTCTGTATTCTTTTGGGTGGCAGGGTAGCTGAAGAGCTGATATTCGGCGAAATCACTACCGGTTCAGGGAACGATATCGAACGAGCAACCGCCATGGCACGTAAGATGGTCTGCGAATGGGGCATGAGCGAGGAAATGGGCCCGCTGACCTTCGGCAAAAAAGAGGAACAGATATTCTTAGGGAGAGAAATTGCCCAACACCGTGACTTTAGCGAGCAAACAGCTGAAAAAATAGATGAAGCAGTTAAAAGACTTGTTGTAGAAGCAAACGATAAAGTTTTTAAACTGCTGGGCGAAAACATCGAAACCCTTAAGGTCATTGCCACCGCTTTGCTTGAACGTGAAACACTGACCTCGGAGGACATTGAAAAGATTATGAAAGGACAGGGACTGGAACCGATGGCCGCAGCGCAAGAACCGCCAAAGCAACCAGAACAAGCTCCATCAACAGAACAGGTCCAAGCAGAATCCTTCCCAACCGAAGTTCCACCTCCGCCCGAAGAAAATAATACTGCTGCCGGGCAGGCCGGGGGATAATACTTCGGGTATGTGTAGTTGCCATTTGCCTGAAAAAAAGATTTCACAGGGGCCGCTCTATTTTTCTTCCGACAAAGTCCAAATCATGGGCATTGTCAACATAACGCCGGATTCATTCTCCGACGGCGGCAGGATAAACAACGAACACGCCCTGCTTTCCATCGTCGATCATATGTTGGAAAGCGGGGCGGACCTTATAGATATTGGTGGTGAATCCTCCAGACCTTTTGCACCTCCAGTTCCCCTCAGTGAAGAAATTAGCCGTGTCATACCGGCAATAAAGACAATACGCCGCAAATATCGAGTCCCCATTTCAGTCGACACTACAAAAGCGGAAGTCGCCCGAAGATCCCTTATTGAAGGAGCTGATATTATTAATGATATCAGCGCATTAAGACATGACGCCGCTATGATTTCAGTAGCTGTCGAATTTCAGATTCCGGTTATTATCATGCATATGCAGGGGACACCGGAGACTATGCAGAACAACCCTCATTATAATAATATTGTTTCCGATATCTGTGATTTTTTACGTTTACGCATAAAATGGGCGGAAGATCATGGATTAAGTCGAAACAAAATCATTATTGATCCAGGCCTTGGATTTGGAAAAACTGTTTGTCATAATCTGACTATTTTACGTGAACTAAAACAGTTCACAACACTTGGTTGCCCCGTTCTCATAGGCCATTCCCGTAAATCTTTTATCGGCAAAACACTTTCTATCAAAGACCCGTTGCTGCGCGATGAGGCAACTGCGGTAATATCCGCATACTGTGTCCAGAATGGAGCCTCTATCATCAGAGTGCACGATGTGGCGAAAACAGCCCAAGCCATAAAAATGATCCAGGCTATCTGCAAGACCGACTTCACGGAGGGTGACGCCCAACCTTGATCTTGCCCGACCATGCGTGAAAAAATTCTTAGATACCAGTCATACAACAAAAGCCGTAAAATAAAGGCAATAAATTCGCATCCGGAAAAAGCAACTCTCTTTTTCCGAATCATTCCCTATCTCCTTCACTGTGATTATCCCGATTTACCTGGCTATATCGACGACC
>QKJV01000053.1 GCA_003249165.1 Desulfobulbaceae bacterium
TTTCCTGCTCTATGGAATCGTGGTGGGAGTGACGGTGCTCATGCTGAATATGAGCTGAGAAACGATAACCTTTTCTTGTTTCAAAAAGTATCTTTCTTCACCATGAATCCAGGCTCTATGATTGTTGCGCCGTGGCAAGCGGTTCAAGTACCGGTAGCAGAAGACGGAGGATACTTACGGGCAGTGAGCTGGTAAATTCAAAATCAGCGGCCGCCGAGCCGGGAACGAACGCGGTGAGGGTGCCATAAAAATGGTCGCCGATAAAGAAAACAAAGGTCGCCGAACGATTGACTACCCTCGATTCCTTGACAGCTCCTCCTGCTTTGTAAGTGACATAGCGGTGATCACCTGTTCCTGTTTTGCCGCCGATGGGAATTTCCGTTCCATCGGGAGCAAACAGGGCGCCGTTGATGCGGGAGGCTGTTCCGTTTTTCACAATATCACGTAATACGCCACGAACAGCGCGGGTAACCTCGCTGGGAAGGACACGTTCGCCAACCGCAGGGTAGCGTTTCAGCAATACTTCGTAAGGCGTTCCTTCAGCAAAATGCATCGAAGTAATCAGAGCAGGCGGCGGACGAACCCCGTCATTGACGAGAATAGCCATCAACTCGGCTAGTGCAGCCGGACGGTCCGCTGACGAACCGATTGAAGTTGCATAGGAAGGAACAAGAGAATTGAAAGGATAACCGAGCCGTTTCCACGATTTATGAATTTCAAGAAACGCTTCCATCTCCAGCAGACTGCGAATGCGGCGATCCTGGGCATTCTTGCGATTGGTCTTCAACAACCAGCTGTAGACCTCGAGTCTTTCATTTTTGCTTGATTCTATGATTTTTTCCCAGCTTGCCTCTGGATGCAGAGAGATATAACGGGCCAGCCACAACTCGAGCGGATGAACCTGGGCTATGTATCCCTGATCAGCAAGTGAAAATTTATCTCGCCCGTACTGGTAGAAATACCGTTTGATTGTATCGCCTCCTATTTCCTTTGATGCAGGCAATTCCTTGATCAAGAAAGCAGCGAATTGATCAAGCGTCGCATCCGGGTAGAGATAGCGATGGATGGCAGCCAGACGGTAAGGAACAGGGCGAAGATCGGCCAGCATGGTTTCCAGAATCTGCTTGCCTTCCTTGCCCTTATATTTATGATAGAACCGAAGCATGAACACCTTGCTTTCCTGATCTGCGAAACGCTCAAGATATTCCTTGCGGGCAGGATTATTCATATCTTCGAGGACTCGGGCCGATGAACCGGGAACCTGCAGCATGTAATGGCGGACAATATCACGCATCAGCCGGATGAAGACAAGGTTGACTGAATGACGCATGCCGAGTTTTACTGACATTATCTGATTGTCGTCGCGTTTGCTGAAGTTGGAAAAGGTGTGGTTGCCGCCGCCGGTGTAAAAAACCTCATGCGGATTGGCTGAATATTGTCGTTCAAGGGCGGCATCCAGCATTGCCGCCAGGCTGCGGTCTTTTGCTGTCAGCAGATAATCCACTGCCCAGCGGGCAATAGGATCGTTGGGGCTGATTTTGAGATCGTACAATACTTTGGTGTTGAAATTAACATATTTAGCGTGCAGGTCGGCGATTATCTCCAGATAGGTAACAAGAGTTCGCAGCTTGGCCGTTGAACCCAGATCGAGTTTGGTTCCCAGGTTAATGTCAAAAGGCTGGTCGAGATTGTCCGCCTGCACCCGGGTCATGGCACCGTAAGGGCCAAGTTCATGGAGATTAAAGCTGTAAATGACCTTTGCCGGATCGCCGGTGGACAACATTCGTTCCACAGTAAGACCATTCTGCTCCAGAAAAGCTCGATCTTTCAGTTTGACGAGAATATTCGTCACTTCTTTTTGAACCCGGCTGTCCAAGGTGCTTGCCGTAGTAAGATCGAGTCGGTCCAGATCGTAGAAACGCGGAACTCCGAGCAGTTCGGTGAGCTGGAGGCGTGCGGCATTAGACGCCTTGCGGGTTATGAATGAGCTGGTATCCACAGGTCGTTCTGAACTGAAGCGAAGAGGTATTTTTTCGGCAGCATATTGTAAAGCCGGACTGATAACACCGTTTTTGGCAAGCAACCGTAAATGGGTGTTGGTCTGGTTTTCCAGCACGGAGGGATCTGACAGCAGAAAGCCTGATGGTCGGCGTTGCGCGACAATAAGGCTCAAAGCATGCTTGAACATCCAGGCCTTGTTAATCAATCCCTGGCCGCTTTCCTGTTCATTCAGGGCCTTATTGCAGGCCGGAAAGTCTACACCATACCAAGCCCACATGCCGTCACCTATCCCGTTGATCTCACCGAAACCATTGGCTGCAGAGAGGGGAACGGTGTTGAGGTATTCATAGACGATCCTATGCCGGGCCTTGATCGTATTTTCCCCATCAAGATACACGCGCAACGAAGCAGAGGCCATCTGCCGCAGCTTGTCGGCAACGTTGTGGGTCATACCGTCCGGCGAATGACGGTATTTTTCAATCTGGGTAGCCAATGTACTGCCACCGGGTACGTCATGTTCCGGTTTGAAAACCTGAATGGCACGGTCAAGAGCTGCCCTTGCCAGACGGTCCCATTCGATTGCCGGATTGCGGGTTGGATAACGGAAATTGAGAAGCTCCCTGTTTTCGATAAAAAGGAGACTGTCAACCAGTACCGGCGGAATATCGGTGAAGTCATGATAAACCCTTTCGGGGAAACGGGTGGAATATATGGTTTCCCCTTTACACCCAAATACCGTCAGCCCGGCCTGTACCTTTTCATGGTAGGAGGGGAAGAGCCCAAGCTGATTTAATTGGATCATGCGCGGCGAGACACGGGCCTGCCGTTCGACGATGAAGCCATTGGCGGTCAATTTTCGAATGTAATCGGGAATTTTCGTATAGCCCAACCTGGTATCGTATATACCATATGATGGATAGCATGTCTGCTGACTGGGACCGTCCTCAACCTTGAAAAATACTTCCCGGACAAGCTTTGTTAAAAATTCTGCCTGAAAATGTGAAGAGGAATATTCAATGATTATAAGGGTAGTGATGGTGCCGGTAACCAGCAGAAAAAGAACGAGAAGTGTGAGCATTACTGCTCTGAAAATGGGTCTTTTTCGAATTCTGTGCTGATACCGTTGTGATTTGAGCATTTAAGGTCTTACGGAAAACTCGGGCGCGGACTTTTTCTCCGGTCCTGGATCTTTGTCATAAGGTCGGGGTTTTTATTTCGTCATCTGGTGGGCGTGCCGGGAACAAAAAATCAACTGATACGTTAATCTGTTGTCAGCTTCTCTCCTGGTTGTGCAGTCTTCACTTGGTGGAACAGTGGTAGAAGGTGTTGTGTTGCCCCTTTGGCTCATGGAATGATTGCTTTGCCAATGTGTTATTAAATGCCTCATTAACTCTTCTTAATTATTTAAAATACCAGACATTGTCGGCGAAAACAAAATAGATTTTTCGCGTAAAACACTTTTTTTTGTCTCGATAGAATTTCTATTAGAGGCAAATTCTCGCAAAAAGATGGTGGGGATAAAAGAGATAGGTCTTGCTTCCTCAATCGGCACCACCCAGCAAGCGGAACGAACCTGTTTATTTCGGAAGGAACCAATACCAATCAGTTCGTTTCTACCATTCCATTGGGGCAAAGAAAAACACAAACCTGCCGTTTTCGACGTCGATTTTCAGCTTGGCACCGTGGTTCAGTCCGTAAACAATATAACCTGTCTTTTTGCTTCCATCGGCTTGTTCAGTTGTATTGGGAGGAGATTCGAAATCGCGGTCCCGGTCATACCAGGAGATAAGCATTGGATCCTCAAAATGTTTGTTCGCCGCATTTTTGGCAAGCACTACTGCCTCCTGATAACCATTAAGCGTTTTCTCTGGCTGAATCTTTATGGTTTTAACATTTTCAAGCGCTTGAGAGAGCAAGGGACAACTCTGTTCAGCCATTGTTCGTCCTCCTGATAAAATTTTCTATACTGTATGGAATTAACATAAGTTGGCAGTTGTTGAAGTAAAATATGTCGCAAACGTCTTTTGTTTTTGTTTATACAGAAAATTGAGCCTCTTCAGCTGTATAGACAGTCACCTTGTTTCTGCCGGCATTCTTTGACGCATACAGTGCCTGGTCAGCAGTGGAGATAAATTCCGACAGTATTATTTCCTGTGCTTCAGAATTCTTTTTTCTAAAAAAATCGCTGATGCCAAAGCTAACAGTCACCGTTATCTGACGCTTTTCCATTTCTAGAGTTGTGTTTTCGATTTGCTTCCTCATTCTTTCGGCGGTAGCAGAGGCCTCCGATGCAGAGGTTTCAGGGAGTAATACGATAAATTCTTCACCCCCATATCGAGCAAGTATGTCACTTTTTCTCAGCATCCTGCTCGTAATCTCTGCAATGGTCTTAAGCGCCATGTCTCCGGCGGTATGTCCGAACGTATCGTTAATACGTTTGAAGAAATCAATGTCGAACATCATAACAGACAGAGGGTGCGAGTATCGGATAGACTTACTGATTTCAATCTCAGCAAGTTCAAAAAAATATCTTCTGTTATAAAGACCGGTAAGTGAATCGGTTATCGCCAACAGTCTCAATTGCTCTTTGCTTTCCCGCAGTGCTGCCTCTGTCTGTTTACGGATGGAAATTTCTTTGAGGAGTTCCTCGTTTGTCTGCCGTGATTCTGTTTCTTTTCTCACCAGTTCCTTCAAGGTCAGGTCAAGCTTCTCTACCATTGCATTGAACGAATGGGAAAACTTGCCCATAAATTCTACCCGTTGTGTAAAATCCCCTGAGGCAACCATTTCTGTCTGCCATGTCAGGTGCCTAAGATTGGCCTGAAGCGACTTGAGTGTTCCACCGATAAACCCTTTAAAAGGGACTGACTTCGACAGATCCCCGTTCGAGGCAGCAAACAAGAAATCTCTTAGCGAGACGAGGTTTGCACGAAGAGTTTGGAGGGAATCAATAGAGGCGTAGCATGCTGGGAGATCAGGAGGATCAGTAAGCATTATGATGTCCAGCAAAAGCTTCGCTAACTCATGTGCTATATCATGTTCATTCTCTGAAGGCATTTTCAATCAATATGTGTGGATAAGGAGGGCTGCATTACTTGGCAGGCTCAGCAGTGAACCGGCATGTCCTGTCGCCCGTACACCAGCAATCCACCTCTTTAACCTTGAATGGTTTGCCGGCAAAGCTTTCAAGAATTCCGGCAATAAAACCCTCGTCATAAATACAGATGTCATAACCAAGCTCGGGCAATCCTGAACAGTCAAGGTCTTCGGAAACAGTGAGAATCAGAGATCCTTTCTCCAAATCTGCCTCCTCGATACGCAGGATGCCAATACCCATATCTCGGAGCGTTTCCTGGAGATTCCTAACGAAGGCATTGAAGTCTTTGCCTTTGGGAAGGATGTTCTTGTAAAGTTCGATGCCTGCCAATTTGCCTGCCTCGTAAAAAATCTGATCTGTTTTTTCCATCCCTATGTATTGTTCCATAACATCTCTGAACGTAAACTGCATGAGTCGATAGACTTCAATGCGCGTATTTGGACCAAGATTGGGGCGCCCTTTTGTAATATTTCCTAACAGTTCCCAAGAAAATTCATACTTTCTATTTATCATAGTAGATTTCCTCTATAAAAAAAGTACCAAAATTCTACCAGCTGATTCTTTTGATTGTTTCTATGCGATCAATCGGCCGTGGAACATCCGCAAGCGTCGCTATCGGACACTATCCGCATGGCAATTTGCCTGAAGACCAGGAAGGAACAGCAGAGGATAGCTGTTTACCATTGGTGAACGAAGGACCGAACGCAGAGCAGGGAAAAGAGTTGGCAAGCTCGCCACACCCCAGTCATGAGTCTGTTCAGGAGAGCGAATGGGCGACGCATTGCAGGCCTGCTCAATCCCGATGAACAGCTGCTGGAGCATATTCTTTCACGTCGAACATGATCACAGACAGGGGCGGGTTAAGGCCAACAACATCCATATCAAAAAGGGGCGCTTGCCTGCCTAGGCTGATGTGTTGTTTCGTATGGCCCCCACAGTCTACAGGTGAGGTGAGGCTCCCACGAGTGGGCGCGGATGTGCCGATACTTCCGGCAGACGTATTCTTTGTTCACCAGCGGTACCCGAGGCCAAAGTTGACGACGCCGTGCGCTGATGGGACAAGCAGCACCCATGCCCCCCAATTATCGGTGATGGCAACGCGGCCGGTGAGGGAGCCTACCGGGCTCAAGGGCGTGTTGTTGTAGCCCGTTCCGAGGCCAAGCACAGCGCCAAATTCGAGCCGGTCAATGTGGATCGGCTCCCAGTGCAGGGCAGCGTATGCTGTGATCTTTGAGTATGAGTTGTAGTAGGCGCCAACAGCGTAATACTCGTCGATGTAGCCGAGGCCAAGGTTCGCATCGTTATGGTCTGTGGAGCCGAAGTGGACGGATGGACCCTGCATCAGTAATTCGCCAGCGTGTGATGTCGATGCCACGAGGCAGCCGACAACGATCACAACCGCCACGATAGTGGCCCGCATCCGATTCAAAAGTATCCCGGCCGAATTCCAAACTGACAAGTGTTTGTTGAAGACGTGGCTGATAATGGGGTATCCTTTCGCTCCATCTGCAACTTGGTGACGTATACTGCCCATGGCATTCAAGCTCCTTTTGTTTTCGCATTTCGGTACACTCGGTCGAGTGACGCCGTACAGCCAGTGGAGATATCCGCTACTATTTTTGAGGAGCGCGCAGCGTCCATCAAAAACAAGTTATTATCAAAACAGAATATAATTGACACAGCATTATTTATTCAAGCTAACAAAAAAAAATGGCCGCAAGCTATAAAATTTTAGTTTCTTGTTAAAAGCCATTTCCTAATTGTACAATGTATTATAAAAATTTGATTTGTTACAAAAAACTGTGTGCCGATAGTTATCACGTGTTCATCAATTTTCATTACAATAAAAAATCACTCATATCCACTTTCTAGGATATCACAATTTGCTATGGCCAATATTTGATTCCGCAGTCAGTCACAGCTTATTTATTGATAATGCAGAATATTCCCCCAGACATCCTCAAATAATGTAATGCAGTTCTTGCAAAAAAAAGAGGTCCTATTTTCTCTGCGCACACATTACAGAAAGGGGCTCCGGTATGGTCTTGACTAACAAATTAAAAATCATCTTCCGGATTCCAAAAATGAACCGGTTTGGTTGTTCGTCGAAACGCCTAGGAAAAAAGCAAATGCTGAGTCAGCAAAAGCAGGCGTGCATGAATTATCGCTCGACTTCGCCTAATAGTAATATGTGCGTATTCTATTTCTTTGCGAGAGATCGAGTGGTTATGGTAGCGGAAACGCGATCTCTTTTCTGTATGTAGTAGCGAAAGTGCAACTGTAAAATGATCTGTCTTTTTCTCGTCATATATTTTTTTGTAATTAGTCCGGTTAGTTATATTTGTTTTTCCCTTCATGCATTTTTGGCATATTAAATGCTGAAAAATAAATCAGGATACATAGGATTTCCTGCTCGGAGAGAGCTGTTTGTATCCTGAGATAATCGAATTGGCTCTGTGCTTGAAAGTACCGGCTTGTATTGACTTTTCAAATCAATTCTAACTGGTTCATCACAGAAATACAGGAGGGGCTGTCACATGATCAGTTGTTGTGGAAAAAGCTCCATTTAGAGGTCTGAAATATGTTTCGGCCTAATTGTAAGGAGTCTGGTCCGGAACTTGGAGTGTATGAAACATTTCCATATTAGTAACAATTCGATAGGGGGAGGCGCAGATGAAAAAAGAGATGATTTTGAAAAAATTGATAGGAAGCAGTTTGGCGGGGATAACATGTATAGTTTTGGCAGGTTCCGATGTATCCAGTGCTTCCATGGACATGGCCGGCTTGATGGCTGAGGGTATTCCCTATGAATGTGCCAAGGTCCAGAAGTGTATCGATGTCCCGAATGATAAAACTGCCAACAGGGAAGCCTTAATGGCGGAGGGCATAGTTTATGAGAATTCTGTCATTGAGAAGGATGCCGTATTGATTAAGCTGAACCACCGGCAGTTGGTGCAGCAGAGCAGGGAAGATTGTCTCTGTGATGGTCTTGCCAAATCCCTTGTTCAAAGATAAATGCCGCCAATAATAGAGAGTCTCTTAGCGGGAAAGTCAGGACAGCTTATGGTTTGTATAATGATGAAGCTGGAGTGGAAAATCATGGCCGGTTTATCATCGATCCGGACAGAGTGATTCAGGGGTACGAAGTATTCACGCCACCCGTTGGAAGACATGTGGCTGAAACCCTGCGGCAGCTTCAAGCATTCCAACTTGTGAGAAAGAGCGAAGGAGCCGAAGCAACGCCTTCCGGATGGAAACCTGGTAAAATGACACTTAAACCTGGAGCTGATCTTGTGGGTCGGGTCTGGGAAGTATGGAAGACCGATGCAGATTATACGGGAAAGCTGGTCTCTGAGACCATGCTTCTTCATGGAATAAATGACAGTCAGGATACTATCAGAGAGATAGCTGCCTTTATGGGAAAATTGAAACCAGCCAAGTCCTATCTGTCCATTGCAACTCGACCGCCCGCCGAAGCAGCTGTTTATCCCGCAGACGAGAACGTCCTGAACATGGCCTATCATCTTTTCAGCGATAAGGTGAAAGAAGTTGAACTTCTCTCTGGTTATTAAGGAAATGCCTTTCTTTTACAG
>QKJV01000014.1 GCA_003249165.1 Desulfobulbaceae bacterium
TAAGAACTCATCAGGCTTGAATAATCGTTTTTTAACGTATTATTTAGAGTGTAGTTACGATCGCAAAGCTACCCCAATCACCCTCGAATAGAAAGCCTTACTCGATTCATTATCATCTTCTTAAGCTTTCCGTTTCCCAAGGTTTTTATCCCCTGTGCTTGTTTGCTAAATCCACATTCACTTCGCCGTTACGCCGGCAATGCCAATGAGCCACGATTCATCAAAACCGGAGTCCCTTTTCACTTCTCACCTGATGGTTTAGGCATTCCTGTAATCTTTCTCTAAGGCGGCTGTTACGCATTTCCTGTTTATTGTTTTTCGCAGCCATGGCAACAGCTTTATAACTGCCAACAAGGATTACAAGCTTCTTACCACGGGTAACTGCTGTGTATAGAAGATTTTTCTGTAACAGGGAATAATGGGATGTATGAATGGGCAGGATAACGCATCTAAACTCAGACCCTTGGGATTTATGAACGGTAATGGCATAAGCCAGCACGATTTCCCCCAGGTCTGATTCTGCATAGACTACCTGCCGCCCGTCAAAATCAATGGTGACAGCATGATCTTCTTCGTCTATTGCAGCAATAAAACCTATATCTCCGTTAAAAACCTCCTTTTCGTAATTGTTCCGAATTTGCATAACTTTATCATTCACCAGAAACCTGCGCAAAGACCCGGCCGTAAAACCGTGTGCATTCCTGTTCAGCGCCTGCTGAAGAACGAGGTTCAGGTTATCAGCCCCAATCACGCCTTTCCGCATGGGAGTAAGAACCTGAATATCACGCAAAGGATCAAAACCGAAACTTTTCTGGAGTCTCCCGCCACACAGACTGCGGATCTCCTTTTCAATTTCTTCCGGGTCTTCGCGGCTGATAAAATAAAAATCCTTAATGCCGCGATATTCCGGCAGCAATTCCAGTTGTTCTCCGTTATTAATCCGGGCCGCATTCAGACTGATCAGCGATCCCGCCCCCTGACGAAAAATCCTCGTTAAACGGACTACCGGAAAAACACCTGCCTCAATACAGTCATGCAATACATTTCCAGGCCCGACAGAAGGAAGCTGATCAACGTCTCCCACCAACAGCAGTGATGCCCCATGCGGAATTGCTTTGAACAGTGAGTTGGCAAGCGCGATATCAAGCATGGATGCTTCGTCCACTATTACAAGGTCGGCACGCAGAGGATGATCGCCGTTTCTTTTAAAGCCTCGAAGGGATGGGTCATATTCAAGCAGGCGATGAATCGTTCTTGCCTCATGACCACACGCTTCTGCCAGACGTTTGGCTGCCCGGCCGGTGGGTGCGGCAAGCTCTACGAACAATCCCCTTTCCTTCAAAACAAGGACAACGGCGCGCAGAAGCGTACTTTTACCTGTACCGGGGCCACCGGTGATGATCGTTACACTGTTTTGCATGGCGACACGTAAGGCATCCTGCTGCTCCGGCGCAAAAGAAATATTCATTATCCGAGCTATACGGTGGAGGGCATCTTCAAAGTGCTGGGAGGGAAACAGGCCACGACCAGCTGACAGAAGGGAGAGACTTCCGGTAACGCCTCTCTCCGCATAAAAAAGAGAGGCAAGATATACACGATCTTGATCAACTACAATTTTACCGTCTGCATCCAAGCTGGCTATCGCAGCGGTAATAATGTTTCTCAGCCCTGAGAGTTCATCGTCGGGATTAAGCAACTTTTGGCACAGGTTAATAAGTCCGGGCTGTTCAACATAACAGTGCCCATCACCAGCCGCTTCATCCAAAACAAAAAGCAATCCTGCCCTGGCCCGCCCTGAATCCTGCAGAGCAATACCTAAAGACAGGGCAATGCGATCGGCGCTTTTAAATCCTATTCCCCATATATCTTCGGCCAGTCGGTAAGGATTTGTCCTGACAATTTTCAGAGAATCCACTCCGTATGTTTTAAATATTTTCACGGCATACGTTGCGGAAACTCCATGCCCCTGCAGAAACACCATTATTTCATGGATATTTTTCTGCTCCAGCCATGCCTCTTTAATCCTGATAATTCTTTTTTTACCAAGCCCCTCGACCTCAGCAAGACGATCGGGATGCTTTTCGAGCATATCCAGGGTCGCCAGCCCAAAACGTTTAACTATCCGTGCCGCGAATCCTGGACCGATTCCTTTAATAAGACCTGAACCGAGATAACGCTCTATACCGTTTAAGGTATTAGGTCGATCAAGGCTGTAATGCTGAACTTGAAACTGACGACCATGTCGAGGGTCTTGCACCCACCATCCCGAGAGAGAAAGCGTTGACCCGACAGGCACACCGGAAAGATATCCGACGATAGTAATCGGCTTTTCCCCGCCACCTTGCCCTTTCAACCGAGCGACAGTAAAACCATTTTCCTCATTGTGAAAAGTGAGTCGCTCGAGAGTTCCTTGCAGCGTAGTCAGTTTATCCTCGGTCATGCCGGATGTTGACAAACATATTAGGTGGAATTGGCGATAGAGAGCCTTATGGACAGTTATAACTCATTAAACTTAAATATCTGAGGTGAAAGCAGACATCCTTTTTTTTTCGGTCAAAGGGTTATTTCCATGCCTTCCTGGGCAAAAAATATTGATGTTCCATCTTTTTCCGGCTTCCGGCAATAAGTTTCGGCAAACTTATCAAGTTGTTCGTCAGACCGCATTGGGTCATGATGAAACAGAGCCAATGATTTGACATTACAGCGGATTGCCATGGGGCACACATATTCAAAATAGGAATGCCCCCAGCCTTTTTTGCCCGCCTCATATTCATCAGCTGAATACTGGCAGTCATGGATCAGCAGATCAGCACCGGCAACAAAATTTTCCAGAACCTCATTCTGCTCTTGGGCAACCTGTTCTCCTTCAAGAGCCATGATCTCATCATAAGAAGGATGAGCAGGATCCGTTATAAAGAGGTTGTGAAACGGTTCCGTGTCATAAGCGGTGCAAAGCACTTTACCCTGATATTCAAAGCGGTATCCAAGGCAAAGAATTGGATGGTTCAGATATTTGGTGGAAAGCTTGATTCCATCTCCCAGATCGAATTGCCCTTCCTTGAGGTCAACATATGTTATAGATGCACTGAGTTCCTTTTCCCTTACCGGGAAATAGCGGTAGGTAAGCTGACCTCCGACGATTTTTTCCAAGGTGTCCTCCTCGTAAGAAACAGGACCGTACACTTTTACTTTGGTGCCAGGAATATAAATCGGGGTAAAGAAGGGAAAGCCCATAATATGGTCCCAATGAGTATGGGAAAGAAAAATTTCGGTACGAATCGGCCCCTTGGGCAGATCGTGCTGCATCATGAAATTTCCGAGCTCCCGAATGCCGGAGCCGGCATCGATAATGATCACTCTGTCAATGTCCGGGAAGCGAATCTCCAGACAGGCTGTATTTCCGCCATACTTCATCGTCAGCGGCCCTGGACAGGGAATGGAACCACGTACACCCCAGAATCTGATTTTCACGCATTACTCCTTGGCAATTTGCAGAAATATCTGAGCTTTGTCTATTTCTTCCTGCACTATTTCAATTAAAGCAGAAACCCTGTCCCATTCCATGCCGGTCGAGGTGATTATGTGGCTCACCAACGGGACCTCCTGATGATTATCTCCGGCAGAACCTATGGCAAAAATATTTGCAAAAAGATTGGCAAGGGCTACGGTTGAGACGAGTCCCCGTTTCTCCTCTGTCACGGCAGATGGATTATGATGCTGGGTAAGGCAGGCTACCATTGCAGGATTGAGCTGCCATTTTTCGCCTATCATTTGCCCTGTCAGCCGGTGATCAAAACCAAAAATCATTTTTTCAGCGCGAACCAGGCTGCAACCCTGCAGATCGGCAAGAGAGAGAGCTTGTTGATATTCCTCGGGAAAACAGTTGGACAATGGCACTTTGCCGAGATCATGAAGCAGACCGGCGACAAAATACTCCTCCCGCAATGCCATCGGGATCTTCTTTTCTGCGGCCAATGCCTTTGCTGTAACACCTACACAGATCGAGTGGATCCAGAATCTGTCCATTGAAAAACACTTGGATTTTTCCTTGCCGAGTGTGCCAAGAACCGCAGTACTTAATGCCAGGTTTTTGACTGTATTCAGTCCCAGCATGATTATGGCCCTGGTTAATGATGTAACCTGATTCGGCAACGAGTAGTACGCGGAGTTGATGAGTTTCAGAACTTGGCCTGTAAGGACAGGATCAAGTGCGATAACACGATTAAGGTCATTAGGAGAAGTATCTGGACGATTACAAACTTCCATAACCTTCGTCACAGTTGTTGACAGACTGGGCATTCTGTCGATAAAGTCCCGTAGTTGACGAAAAAATTCTTCTCTAATTTTTAAAGGATTTGCCATCGGCCTCAGTTTCATATACCTTGCGGACTGGAATTGATGTCTTCGCAAGACATCCCGACATTTTTTACCATAACAAATCAATATGCTATATTGCGTTATCAGGATATCAAAATTATATCTTATGGAAACCTCGAAAATTAAATAATCATAGTATGTTCCCGTTTACGGGTCAAGAGGAGGAAAAAGCCATGTGTTAGGCATCAGCTTTCCCCAATTTTTCATATCCGGGAACATACTGAATTCAATACAATTATACTAAATAATAAATCAAATAAAATGGAAACGAACAATACTTCTTACATTATCGGAATTGATACAGGCGGGACATACACTGACGCCGTGCTTCTTAGCCGGCCTGAAAACAAAGTCATCTTTTCGACCAAACATCCAACCACGCATCATGATCTTAGTCAGGGAATATCAAAATGTCTGCAACAGCTTTTCCAGCAATCCAACATCCACCCGTCACAAGTGGGGTGGGTTGCCGTTTCTACGACTCTTGCCACCAACGCGGTTGTGGAAGGAAAAGGCGCGGAGGTGGCACTTCTTGTGGCCGGACCTGCCAAACATTTTAACTTGCCTGTTGTTTCAACATTCTATTTGAGAGGTGGCCATAATCATATGGGCGAAGAAGTGGAACCCCTTGATGTGGAAGGATTGGTTGATGCGGTGCGGCGTTTCAGAAGCCATGTGGATGCCTATGCTGTCTGTTCGGCCATGAGTATTTATAATCCGGCCCATGAAAAAATCATGCAGAAAGCCGTTAGTCTTATTGATCCGAAGCCTGTTTTCTGCTCCCATGAAGTCAGTCAGAGACCGGGCATCAAGGAAAGGGCCGCGACATCGGTTCTTAATGCCCGCCTCATGCCCGTCATGCAGGATTTCCTGAGCAGCATGCAGGATTCTCTCACAGCACTGGGAATGGCCGGAAAAGTTTTTATCATCCGGGGTGATGCACGGCCTATGGACATCAGTGAAACGCACAAACAGGCGGCATCAACAGTAGCAAGCGGGCCAGCCGCCACCGCATGGTATGGTCTTTCCTTCTCTCCCTCTCCGGAGGCACTCATTATTGATGTCGGCGGCACTACAACCGACATCACCCTGATTAAAAACGGCCAACCGGTTATAGATGAAGAAGGGAGCCATATAGGTGAATGGCTTACCCACGTTGATGCCGTTAAAATGTCAACAGTCGGAGCAGGCGGGGACAGTCATGCGTCAGTGAGTTCGCGGGGAAGATTGACTGTCGGCCCTGGGCGGGTACTTCCTCTTGCTATGTCCGACAACACCCCTTCCCCCTCTTCCTGGATAGGAAAAGGTCTGTTCGACCGATATGTTATGGCCGAGCCAGATATTACTGCAGACGAGGCAAAACACGATAAAGTGCTAGCCTATCTCATAGAAAATGGCCCTGCTACTCCACAGATGCTTAAAGAGCATTTTGATATGGTTGAAATTACTCTGATCAGCCACCTGAAAGAATTAAGCAATCTGCAATTGATTGTCGAAACAGGCTTTACTCCGACTGACGCCCTACATGTCCTCAACAAGCTCAATCTTGGTAACAGAAAAAATTCTGTGGAAGGTGCAGAACGCCTTGCCGCTGCCCTGGGAATTGAGACTGAAGCGTTCTGTCTGCAGGTTCTTGACGCGGTCGAGCAGAAAATAGAGGATGCCATCCTTGATCACATCCTAAAAATCGAAACAGGAAAAACCATGACCGGTTTTTTCCCCAATTATCGAAACAGTTCGTTATTTGATCTTCGCTTCATGGCAAAAGTACCGATTGTTGGTATTGGAGCCGCCGCCCGCTATCTGCTGCCTGGAGTCGCAGAACGCCTGCAAACAAAGGCATTTTTTCCTGATCACTACGAGGTTGGCAATGCACTTGGTGCAGCTCTGATGACGATAAACACGAAATAATTTTTGCTCCATATGCGCAGGGCGGCTATCCGCCGCTCTGCTCCCGCATTCCCACGATTTTTCAGTTTAGCTGCAGGAAATTTTCTTGTGAGGCATCATTTCCCTCCTTTTGAAAAATCTACTCATTCCCACCTTAACCAGTGCTCTATCACAGGACGCGATAACATCTATTTTCAGCCACAATGTACGGCTATCTTCGTTGACACAGGGATTTTTCACGTTATATAAATCAGGGATATTACTTTTTATCATTCTTTTAAATGTGTATGTGAGGAGTCTGTTAGCTCTCTTTATGCCATCTCTTTCCCGAAATTTTTCCCATACGCTTTTTCTCAATATGAGTATGCTGGTAGCTTTGGCTATCGGCTTACTCGGTACCTTATGGATTTATCAGGAATACGTTAATTTCAACAGGCAGGCTGAAACAATACGTGCCATACAGCTTAAATCCCGCAAGGAAGACCTGCAGTCTCAGGTCAAAAACATTGTTGACTGTATCCGGATCAGAAGAGCCAAAACCGAGGAGAAGTTACGATCAGAAATCAAATCCCGGGTTATCGAAGCCCATTCCCTGGCAGACTACCTATATAGTACCACCTCTAAAAAAAGAAGCATTGCCGAAGCGCAAGCTATCGTTCGGGATGCCTTGCGCGCCCTCCGTTTTCACAATGGCAAAGGCTACTATTTCGCGGTTTCACTGGATGGCGTTGATCAGCTGTACCCGGACAACCAGATTTTTGAAGGCATTAATGTCCTGGATGTTCAAGATATCAATGGTCATTATATCTTCCGTGATATGATTAATCTTGTCCAACAGCAAAATGAAGGTTTTTATTCTTACGCTTGGACAAAGCCTGATGCCCTGGGGAATAATTTTAAAAAAATATCTTATATTAAATATTTTAAACCATTTAACTGGCTTATCGGTTCTGGCGTGTATGTTGACGAGCTTGAGGATCAAGTCAGGCAGGAAATGCTCCAAGGAATCGGGGAAATAAGCGAAAGCCATGATAAAAAAATTTTCGTGGGCCAATGGGATGGACTGGGCTTGGCTGGCTTTGGCAAGGGTTTTAATCTGCTTGATCCGGCAAATGCAGATATGGCACAAGTTACCCGCGAAATGATCGACCTTGCTAAACAGGATGGTGGCTACATCTATTATATGATGCCGGATTTTAAAGGACTTCGTCAGGCACTGAAAACCAGTTATATCATGGGCATCAAGGACTGGCAATGGTACGTTGGAGCGGGAGACTATCTTGACGATATAGAGCAATCGCTTTCTGAGGACCATAATGCGATGCTTGCTCGCCTATGGGAAAGCATCGAAGTCACTATTCTTCTGCTTATCGCTTTACTGGCCATCTCTTTTTTAATTGCACGCCGCATCAGCAGTAAAACAAAAAATAACTTGACGACTCTGAGCTCTTTTTTTCAAAAAGCAGCCTTGGAGTCACGCCAGATTGACAGTTCAACACTTGACTTCGTTGAATTCCAGCGACTGGCCGAATCAGCTAATCACATGGTGGCTGAACGTAACCGTGCAATGAGCGAACTGCGCGAAAACGAGCGACGATACCGTTCCTTGTTTGATCTAGCCAGTGATGCCATTATTATTTCGCAGGAAAATATCTGTATCGACTGCAACCGACAGGCACTCGAAATGTTCGGATATACCAGAGAAGAGCTGATCGGCCTCTCTCCGGACACATTCTCTCCTCTGATACAGCCTGGTGGTCAAAATTCCCAAAAGATGCGACTTGAAACAAACAAACTCGCCCTGTCAGGTAAACCACAGTTCTTTGAATGGACATATCAGAAACATGATGGATCCGCTTTTGATGCCGAGGTAAGTCTCGGCGTTATTGAATCCTCCGACAGCACCTACTTTCAGACCATTATCAGAGACATTACTGAACGGAAACTTGCGGCAAAGCAGTTGGCTCGACAGGCGTCCGCTATCGAACAGGCTGCGGAGGAAATAATCATCACCGACAATGAAGGGACCATCGAATATGCCAATCCCGCTTTTGAACAGATTTCCGGGTATTCACGCCAGGATGCGATGGGCAAGCCTTTCTCATTCCTGGAAAAACGCAAGGAAGACTATGCCTACAGGGGAATGTGGGCGGCAATCAGGGCCGGCGAGGTCTGGCGTGGAAGGCTCACCACCCGGAGAAAAGACGGTTGCCTTTCCGAGGCGGATGCCACTGTCTCACCTATTTTTGACCATGTGGGGGGAAGGATGGGATATGTGTTTGTCAAACGTGATGTTACGGAGCAGATCAAAGTTGAAGCAATGTTTCGGCAAAGTCAAAAAATGGAGGCCATCGGAACCCTTGCTGGTGGTATT
>QKJV01000252.1 GCA_003249165.1 Desulfobulbaceae bacterium
TCGTCGCGGGGTAATTCCCCTGTTGTTCTGGTCTCCATGGGATCGTCCCTATGTCGAAAAAAGGCCGCCTGATCGTTTCAGTCTTGACTCTATTCTTGCAGGAAAATGGGATAACTATATCGACCAATGGGCGGACCAGGCCAAAGCCATAAACAAACCAATCATGGTCTCTTGGGGACTGGAAATGAATGGGGAATGGTTCCCATGGTCAGGCATACATTATGGGGGAGGAAAACCCGTCGGCACAACTGAACAATCCGGATACGCCGGACCGGAGCTTTACAAAAGGGCATTCCGTTATGTTGTTTCACGGGTAAAGTCACGCGGTGCAGATAAAATCCTCTGGGTTTTTCATGCCAATAACCTTTCTTTTCCACCAGCACCATGGAATGGCATCAGTCAATACTATCCAGGATCTGATGTAGTCGATATTCTCGCTTTAAGTGTTTATGGCAAACTTTTCTATAACGTCCCCTGGGTATCCTTCGAAAAAGCCATGGATAAAGGATATAAAGAGTTATGTCTGCTTGATGCTGAGAAACCTGTGATGGTAGCAGAATGGGCTGTTGGTGAATTTCCAAAATCCGGGAATAAAGCCACATGGATTGAAGAAGCATTTGTTGCTTTAAAAAACAGATATCCCCGTGTTAAAGCAGCCGTTTACTGGCATGAACGCTGGGAAAATAAAGATGAAACCTACACTAACCTGAGAATAAACTCTACGCCGGAAGCCCTTAAAGCCTACCGCAATGCCATAGCCGACCCCTACTGGTCAGGCGGAAGGTAAAACCACATCCTCTTTCTCATTATCTCTTTTCAATTTTCTTTGCAAAAGTATTTATTCTAACGATAAAATTACAGACGAAAGCTTATTAAAAACATTAGTTGTGAAGTTTTCCCCAATATTTTATTATATTTTTCGAGAATTTTATGGGCCATTGTCATAATCAGGAGCAGGTGCTTATCCGTAAAGGACAACTCTTATTCCTTAAAGCCGATATAAAGGGTTCCTATTGGACTTAAAGCGATTTCGATCTATCAGTCTCAAATGGAAGCTTATTATCCCTTTCATTTGCCTTGCAATCGCCGGAGCAATCTCCCTCTTCGCAGTTTCCTATCGCTTCCAAAACAGCCTCGTCCACGTCAACGAAGCCAAAAGACTCCATGACCAATATCAATATTTTCTAGATGATATAGAATCAAAAAAAAATATGGCAATGGGGCTGGCTTATGCTGTGGCAAAGAATCCCGATGTAACAGCAGCTTTTGCCGCGAAAGACCGGGACCGATTAATAAAACTTCTCCAGCCCGTTTATGAAACACTGCAGAAAGACTTCGACGTAAAACAATTTCATTTCCACATTCCACCTGCGATTTCTTTCCTGCGCCTCCATGCTCCTACACACTATGGTGACGATATGCAATCCTATCGCCACACAATCAATCTGGCGCGACAAACCGGTAAAGGTGCCGGAGGAATAGAAACGGGCGTTTTCGGTCTGAGTATACGCAGTGTTGTGCCTGTTTTTCATGAGGGAAGCCAGATCGGGACCTTCGAAATCGGTCTTTCACTGGGACAGCCGTTACTCGATGAATTCAAAAAAAAATTTGGTACGGACCTTTTGTTATATACTCGTGATTCTGCAAACGGTCAGGGGCAGAAAATCTTTGCAGCGACGCATAAAAAAGGCATCCTCACAACGGATCTTTTTAATCGCTGTTTTGACAACGGCGAAGTGCTGATCCATGAGAGTAAAATGGGAGATCGTTATATTGCAAGCATTGCTGGTCCTATCCTGGATTTCAGCTCCCATGTAATCGCAGTTGTTGAAATAGATATCGATAGAACACCCACCCTTGCGCTGCTCAGGCAATACGGAATTACGGCCTCGGCGATAGGGTCTTTTTATCTTCTCTTTTCCATATTATTCGTCTGGTTTGTTTCTGTTGTCTTTGTCAAACGAATTCACAAGGTCGTCAAAGCATCTGAGGAGATTTCTGTCGGCGAACGTGTCAAAATGATTCCCGAAGAAACCGCCGATGAACTTGGTACAATGGCAAGGTCGATTAACAAAATGCTCTTTACGCTGGAAGCATCACGCAGGCGACTCAAAAATTACTCACAAAATCTTGAAGTAATGGTTGAGCAGAGGACACGAACGCTTAAAGAGTCTGAAAAAACCTATCGAACTCTCGTGGAAAATGTACCGATGATCGTCTACATGATTTCACCGGATGGAATGGTTATTTTTCTAAACAGATCCGTGGAACAGATGATGGGCGTTGCACCGGAACGACTTAATGGGCATCACTCATTCTGGGATGAGTACCTCCATCCTGATGATCGCGCTCGAGTTATCGCCCGCCGGGAAGAAGCACTGCGTGAAGGGAAGGATCTGCACGTGGATTACAGGATGATTCATCAGGATCATCACATTGTCTATGGTATTGACCATGCTGTGGCTGTTTATGACGATGAGAATACATTCATCCGGATGGATGGTATTGTTGTTGATGTGACTGCGCAGAAAGAGCTGCAAGAAAAAATTCTTCAATCTGAGGAACTGGAGACACTCGGCCAGATTTCCGCCCGCATGGCACATGAACTGAGAAATCCTCTAACTGCTATCGGAGGATTGACGCGAAGACTGATAAAAAGTTTTGAGACATCTGACCCGCGTACCAAGAAAGGAGAATTAATCATCGAGCAAGTGGAAAAACTGGAAAAAATTCTGCTAATGATGCTGGCTTATATTGGTCCACAATCAGTTCAACTCGAACCAGGCGAACTGAACGCAATAATTGCAAAAGCTGTTGAAACTGTCCGTTCCGAATACCCCTCACAGGAATTCTTCATTGAGGCCAATCTCGATGATAAGATTCCCCAATTGTTGCTGGATCCGACAAAATTCAAAACCGTCCTTATCAATCTTCTTGAAAACGCCTATCACCGCATGGGTCAAAAAGGCTCAATAAAGGTTAAAACTCGAAAGATAGGAGAACATGCGACGATTACTATTTCCTACAGAGTACCTTTTATCTCGGATGACGATATCAAAGATTTTTTCTATCCTTTTGCCGTTGCCTATCCTTTCGTAAAAGGAACGACAAATGGTGACATTATGGATATCCCGATTGCCAAAGTCGTTATTCATAACCATGGCGGGATTATCAACGTATATAAAGAAGACAACAATGAGGTATGGATTCACATATCTCTTCCGCTCAAACACGAAAGTCATGGTCTGCAGATACCAGGATCCGTTTATTGACTTTCCCGCGGCAAAGAGGCAGCTTTATCGGTTAGACTCTTTTTTAATCCAACAGGTTTACAGGATTTATTATTTCCTGTTTCTGTCGGCAAGCCAAGCGACCAACCTGTCGACGCCCTCATCGGTAGACACTTCCGGCAGGTACCTCAAATCACGCCTTGCTTTTTCAATGGAAAACCAGTGGGATTTTGCCAACTGCTCGGCAAGGAATCTCGTCATAGGGGGTTCTTCTTTTTTTCCCAACAATACATAAAGCTTTTCCAGAATAAATCCGGCTGTATAGGCTTTTGGAAAACTAATCTGTTTTGCTACTGGGGGGATAGCCAGCCTGCCAAAAAGATCATTGATCCAATTCCACAGATTAACAGGTTCTCCCTGTGAAACGAAATATGCCTGCCCAGCAGCGGTTGCTTCATTCTGCAAATTATCAGCCGCCAGAATATGGGCAGTTGCAACATTATCAATATAGGAAATATCGACCAGATTTTCTCCGTTACCCACCTGTTTAAGCTGTCCGGAACGTCCGCGCGCCAAAAGACGGGGAATAAGATTTGTATCTCCTGGGCCCCATACCAGATGCGGCCGCAACGCCGTGGTCCGCAAATTTTGCGTATTCGCCGCCAGCACCATTTTCTCCGCCATTACCTTGGTTTGCGCATAATAACAGAGAAACTTCTCCGCATACGGGGCATGCTCATCAACTCCTTGGAGATCGCCGCTACGGAATACGACACTGGGTGTGCTGGTATAAACAAGTCTCCCGATACCGTTCACACGACAGGCGGCAAGAACATTTTCCGTCCCCTGCACATTGATTGAAAAGTATTCCTGATATCCTCCCCAGATTCCGGCTTTAGCAGCAATATGAAAGACTGTATCATGATCTCGAAAAGCTGTTGCAAGAAACTGCTGGTCCCGAATATCCCCCTGGGCCACGATTGCTCCCATCTTTATAACATCGGGGTAATCGTTACGGCCAATAACGGTAACGCTGATTCCGCGGGCAAGAAGGAGCCGCACGACAGCTTTCCCGACAAAACCTCCGCCACCGGTGACGATAACCTTTTTCATTACCCCACCTCCCCTATTTTTTCCTGAGCCCAGATCGCCAATTTTTCTCTGAAAATTTTGGCATTATGGCGGATATCCACTGGAAATGCCGGATGAATTAAAAATCGGGAAATTCCTGCAGTGAAACTATATTGCCGCCCCAGTTGGTTCAGCTCATCAAAAAATGCTTTTTCATCAGCTATCTCTTCAGCCAGTTCTACTATGATTACGGGAAGTTGTTGCCCAACTCCACCGATTCCGACAAGAGCAGAACGCAAAACCTTAGGATGTTCATTGTAGATGGCCTCACAACAGATGGTGTAGAGAGGGCCCTGCTTTGTCAGTACCCTATGGGCTTTCCTGCCACAAAACCAGAGCCGTCCTTTTTCATCCAGATAACCCATATCGCCCATGCGATGCCAGAAGGAGTTTCCAGTATCCTTGATTTTAGCCAGGACGGTTTCCCGTTCATTGTTATCATATGCTCTGGTAACGACATCCCCTTTGACAATAATTTCTCCAGTCATTCCTTCTCTAACAAATCGAGCATCAGCAATACGAGGTACAGGACCATCAACAGGTTCCATTATACGGATCTCAATACCCGGCAAGGGACGTCCGACACACGCGCCTTTCCCTTTTCTTGTCTGGTGCCAGGTTTCAGCAAGAATTTCTGTTCCGGTTATCGATACGATCGGCAACGATTCGGTGGCACCATAGGGTGTAAATACTTCTCCCTCTGCCGCCATGATCTTTTTAACTCTCGCGACCAATTCGCCGGACACAGGAGCACCGGCCATAAGAATTTTCTTCACTCCAAGAGTAATTCCTCTTTCAATACAATACCTGCTCACCACATTCCAGATGGCGGGAGAGCCAAAAGAATAAGTAACATTATGAGCCTGTATGGTTCTGATGAATTTCTCAGGATCAACTTGAGCGGGTCGTGATGGATCCATATCAGGGATAACGGCACATGCTCCCAGGGCTGTTGAAAAAAGAGCAAACAATGGAAATGCCGGCTGATCTATGTCCTCAGAGTTTATTCCGTAATAACTGCGGATATACTGCAGTTGGGCAGCAAATATTCCATGGGTGTACTGCACCCCTTTTGGGGGACCGGTGCTGCCAGTAGTAAAGATAATTGCCGCCAAGTCATCCCGAGAGGATTCGACCATGTCAAAATGACCTGCCGCTTTGGCGGCGAGACGTCGTAATGAACGGGCAAAGGGCCAGAATCCTGGGCCTGCCATCAGGGAAATCCTGATAGTAGCAAACGTTTTACGGAAAATTGATTTAAATAGATGGGCTTTACGGATACCTATAAAGACAGAAGGTGTGACTGAACCAATACACCGTAACAGGTTTCTATAACCCATCCCTGGATCTATAAGGATAACCACTGCCCCAATCTGGAATAAAGCAAAGGTGAGACAGACAAATTCCATGGAAGGTTTAACCATGAGCATAACTCTGTCACCTTTTTTTACGCCTCTTTGGGTGAGTACGTTAGCAAATTTGGCACTGTTCTCCAGTAATTCTGCAAAGGACCAGCGGCGGCAACCTTTTTTCGATTGTACGATCAGGCCTGTCCGGTTTGCATTTTCTTTGGCTACGGTAACAAGCGTCTGGGCAATATTGAAAGACATTGGGCAACTATTTACGCGACAACTGCTTTTTCACTTGGAATAACGACAAAAGCTCACAGATTTTGCCAAAAATTCTTCAACCAAAGGGGCAATCTGATCAAATGCATCTTCAAGCAGATAATGGCCGGCATTTTTGAAGTAATGACATTCGGCACGGGGAAATCTCGACTGCCACTCCTTAAAAAAATGTTCATTAAAACAGAAATCCCGCCCTCCCCAGCAAATTAACATCGGTGTTTCGGTAAAAAAGGAAAGGCCTTTTTCTATTTTTACTAATGTTCCCCACGATTGCTCTCTGGGCGTTAAAGGAATATCCTGAACAAAACGCAAGGTGGCAATGCGTGTCCGCCAAGAGTCATAGGGAAAGAGAAAGCCCTGGGCGACATCTGCCGACATTTTTTTTGTTACTGCCATATGTATTGCAGCCGCCGCGAAGGCATTGAATCCGCGAATCAGTAAGGGGCCAAGAAAAGGAGTTCGGCATATTCTGATACGCCATGGTATACGCCTGGATCGAAACGCTGCCGTGTTGAATACAACCAGAGATTCAATCTTTTCTTTCTGGCGAACGGCATATCCCATTCCTATTGCTCCGCCCCAGTCATGTAAGACCAGCGAGGCCCGCTTAATGCCCAATTTATTAAGCAAATGCTCCAGATTGGCAATGTGATTATCCAGACGATATGGATAATCCTGAGGTTTGTCGGAAAAACCGCATCCGAGATGATCAGGGACAATTACGCGGTAATTTTTTTGGAGCAGTCCAGCCAGATTTCTGTAAAGGTACGACCAGGATGGGTTGCCGTGTAGCATTATTACAACCGGTCCCTCTCCAAGGTCAAGATAGGAGAGGAGGTTACCATCGGGAAGCTTGTGGGAACAGGGAGTAAAGGGATACCCTGGAACAGGAAAATGTTGCTCAATCATGCTCATCCGATAGACTTTCCCCGGATGCACGATCCCTTGGGGAGGAAGGAAAAGCGTGTTCCCTGATTAACTGCTGGAGATATGCGAGATGCTCTTGCACCATGGCCTCGGTCTTTTCCCTATCTTGAATTTCTTTTTCGAGCCGTGCATTCAGCGCTTTCAATTCTGCCGTCTTGCGCTGCAATGCATCACGATGTTGCTTGAGATCAAGATGTGTTTTGATCCTCGCCCGCGCAATCGACACATTAAAGGGTTTGCGGATATAATCGACCGCTCCGAGAGCGAGCCCTTGGGCTTCATCTTCCTCGTCGAGCAAGGCAGTAAGGAACATAACAGGAATTTCACGGGTGGCTTCATTGTCTTTGAGATGGCGGCATACCTCATAGCCATCCATTCCTGGCATCATGATATCGAGAAGAATCAGATCCGGTTGTGGATTTTCCGCTGCAATTTTCAACGCGAATGGACCATTATCAGCAATCATGACATCATATTCCTGCTGGAGCGTTTCCACCAGAACTCTGGTATTTGCAGGGACGTCGTCAACAAATAAAAGTCGCAATCTTCCACGTCGCGTCGTCATGTTGTACTCCGTTACCTTCAGAAGTAAACGTCTCGAAGATCTTGTTTCTCGCGTCTTACCACTCTACCCCAAGCATAAGGCAGTTAATTCCGCTGCCTATCCCCAACATCGCAGCTTTCTCTCCTGGTTGAAAAACCCGTTGTTCAATAGCGATCGCCATGGTTAATGGAGCAGAAACTGATCCTACATTACCCCAAAACGGTAATGTTTCAAAATTTTTTTGCTGATCAAGCTCCAATGTTTCAAACAGGAGTTGGGCATGGGCCCGCCCGACCTGGTGACAGAAAAAATGATCGACATCGCCACGTTCCCAGCCAAGTTCACCTCGAAAATCCTGCCAGGTAAGAAAGGCCGTCTCGACCCCTCTCTTCATTAATTCCTCGGAATCCGTTGCCATAAGAATTCCCTCGTTACTGTGCTGGCCTCCCTGGCAAAGGTCATTGTGACTGCTGTTAGCCCTTACGACCCCACCGGTTAAAAAATGACCAGTATTTTCAACCTGTCTATCCCCTAAGACAATGGCGACGGCCCCTGAGCCAATGGTAAAGGAAGCAAAACTTGATTTTACCGACTTTCGAGTAAGAGATTTATCATTCAAAAGATGACGAACCGTCGTTTCGACGAGATTCTCAGCTGTTTCTCCGGCAACAACAAGCCCCTTTCTCACCTGTCCCAGTTCAATCATATTTGCCAGAATGGTCATGCCATTCAGGAAGCCGAGACAGGCGTTGGAAAGATCAAATACATGACATTTTTCAGGAAGAGCGAGCTGGCGATGCACAAAGGACGCTGTCGCCGGTTCAAGCATATCACGGGAAACGGAGGTAAAAATGAGGCATTCTATTTCTTCTGGAACAACACCTGCAGCAGCCAAGGCTTCGCGGCCAGCGGCTGTTGCCGCGTCGCTTGGTCTGGTACCGCTTTCCCAGAATCTTCTCTCCTTGATGCCGGTCATCAGCTCCAGGCGTCCCTCAGGTAATTTTAGCCGCCGGTAAAGCGGAGCAAGCCTTTGCTCCAGTATTTCAGAACTTATCACATGGGGGGGCGTCGCATAGGCAGGAGGGTAAAGGCAGACTCGGGTGTAGAGCATGTGAATCAACCAACGACTTTGGAAATAATATCCGCATCGAAATAATTAATTCCCATCCCAGCATC
>QKJV01000055.1 GCA_003249165.1 Desulfobulbaceae bacterium
CCGAAATTTGAGGATTAATGTAGGTGGAAGATACTCAAGGAGATATTATGCCTAGCGTTCCGTTTGGTTAGTTCTTTCCTATAATACTGGATAGCCACAGGAAGTAGAATCAACAGGTTAGCTAGTTTATGATCGAGAATTTAGTCTTGCAATACTGGAAATTATTAGACGCGATTAACCAAACGGGACACTAGTTGGATCAGAGAAGCTGCTCAAACAAATGTAATTGGCATTACAGAGTGGATCATGGTTTTGTCTTTTACTTTTGTTGTAGGTAATCCAAGGTTTGGGCATTGGCGCTTCGGATTGCATTATTACTGTCTTTCAGCGAGGTGTTTGGCTTTCACACTAACACAAGGATCAGCTATGCTAGGTCTTAGAAGAGAAATTGGTTTAACTGCAGCAATCTGCACCGCAGTTGGAATTGTTGTTTCATCTACTGCCTTGGTAATGCTCGGGCAAGGTGTCGGTCTCGGCGGCCCGGCATTTTTCGTGGCCGTTGTAATAGCATTGTTTATCAATCTTTTTGTGGCTTTCTCCTTTGCCGAACTTTCCTCGATAATGCCATTTTCAGGTGGTATTAATCATTATACGATGCCGACCATGGGGCGGTTCATGGGTATCTTTGCTGTATTGGCTGGATACTTTGCCGTATCGACATTGTCCAATGCTGCAGAATCCTCTGTAGCCGGTCTGGTAATAAGGGATATTTTTTTTCCTGATCTCGAAATTTCCTCAGCTGTTTGGGCCTTCCTACTAATGGTTGTTCTCACGGTCATCAATCTGCTCGGTGTAAAATCCTTTGCTACCTCGCAGGTCATTTTCGCTTCAATAATGATAATTTCCATGATCACTCTCTCTATTATCGGCCTTTTTGATCTGGGCAGCGGCAAACCTCTTCAAACCAGTCTGACTTTTGACATGACAGCAGGTGGAGGTGTCCTCTCTATGCTCGGTATTGCCTTTTGGCTGTTCGTGGGAATGGAATTTGTCTGCCCTATGGCAGAAGAAGTGAAGAATCCACAACTGTTTATACCGATTGCCATGATATCTGCCCTGATTATTATCTTCGTATCAGATTTTCTTTTCGGTTTTATGGCCCTTAAATATGTGAAAATGGAAGACCTGGCTATATCAACACATCCCCATGTTGATGCAGCAATGGCTGTACTTGGTCGTAAAGGTCAGGTATGGATTGGAATTATCAGCCTGGTGGCAACTGCAAGTACCCTGAACACCTTTATTGCTGCTGTGCCGAGAATGCTCTATGGTATGGCGAAAGAGGATCAGTTTCCTGCAATTTTTGGAACTCTTAACCGTTTTGGTGTTCCTTATGTAGGGATCCTCACCATCTTCACTATCACCGTTGTTCTTCTTGGAAGCGGTATCTCTGATGCTGCAGCTATCGCCACCCTGATTCTTGCCGGTTGTATCGGCTGGATGCTTTGTTACATGATCGCAAACCTCAATGTCATCATACTTCGCATTAACTACCCGGATATAAAAAGATCTTTCAAGTCTCCATTTGGTATCACTCTGCCGATCATGAGCTTTTTCGGTCTGGCTTACATGATTTGGACAATATGGCCTGATGATGGAACCGGAATGCGTGGTGAGATTTATCTCTATGCCTGTGCTTTTCTCACCATATTCGCAGCATGGAGCGCTTATTGGGTTAAAATACATATGAAAAAACCTCTTTTTGAAACTGTGCCCTTGGAAAAAATTCTGAGATAGACATTACGAGAGTAAAATGGTCTGACACGTTTCAATCTTGAAGTAATTCTACCTGCGAAAAAAATTCGATAGCTATATTCAAAGACGCCTCCACTGTAAGCTTTGGGGGCGTTTGTCTTTTCTACCCAATCGAGAAGCTATGAAAAACACAACACGAACAGAACATGATTTTCTTGGTGAAATGGAAATACCCAATTCCTGTTATTACGGTATTCAGACTCAGCGGGCAGTGGATAATTTCAAGATCACGGATATCCCTATTTCTATAGAGCCTCGCTTTATCCAAGCCTTTGGTTATGTAAAAAAGGCTGCCGCAATGGCAAACCGTGATTTAGGCGTACTCCCGGAAGAACTCGTTCCTGCCATTCTCTCCGCCTGCGAGGCGGTAATTGGTGAAGAACTCAACGATCAGTTTGTTGTCGATGTTATCCAGGGAGGGGCCGGTACCTCGACCAACATGAATGCCAATGAAGTTATCGCCAATAAAGCCTTGGAAATACTTGGGTATGAAAAAGGCCAGTATGACATCATTCATCCAAATAACCATATCAACTGTTCTCAATCAACCAACGATGCCTATCCTACCGCCTTCAGGCTGGCACTCCTATTAGTCATTCCAGACCTGATGAAAAGCCTGCATGAACTCTCACTAGCCTTCAAAAAGAAAGGTGAGGAGTTTAAGAATATCATCAAGATGGGGCGGACCCAGTTACAAGATGCGGTACCGATGTCATTGGGACAGGAATTTGGAGCCTTTGCTACGACTATTGAAGAAGATGTGGAGCGGTTAGAGTATGCTTCCAAACTATTCTATGAAATCAACCTTGGTGCGACCGCAATTGGTACCGGAGTCAATGCCCCTCCAGGATATGCGCCGGTGGTGGTTGATCATCTAAGAAAATTGACCGGTCTGCCGATGAAAACCTCAGATGATTTGATCGAGGCCACTTCGGATACAGGGGCATATGTCCAGCTATCGGGCATATTGCGTCGAATTGCTGTCAAGCTATCAAAAATCTGCAACGACTTAAGGTTACTATCTTCCGGCCCGACAGCCGGATTCAACGAAATCAACCTGCCAAAGATGCAACCGGGTTCTTCCATTATGCCAGGAAAAGTCAATCCGGTAATCCCCGAAGTCGTAAACCAGCTTGCGTTTGAAGTGATCGGCATGGATATGACTATTACCCTTGCTGCGGAAGCAGGGCAACTTCAACTTAATGTTATGGAACCTATCATCGCTTTTGAACTGTTTATGATGTTAGAAATGTTAAAACGTGGCAGCCGTGTTTTAAGGGAGCGATGTGTGACTGGCATCACCGCAAATGCTGGACGCTGCCGGGAGATGGTCTTAAATAGTATTGGGATTGTTACAGTTCTTAATCCGATTATAGGTTATGAAAAATCTTCAGAAATTGCCAAGAAAGCTTTGGAAACAGGAAAATCAGTCAAAGATATTGTTATTGAAGAAGAGTTGATAAATGAGGAAAAACTGGAGGAATTGCTGTCAGTGGAAAACCTGATGCACCCTAAATATTTCAGGCTATAAAAATGAGTTTGCCAGTTGGCCCTGAAATAGAGCAATATTTTTGGAACGATCAGGAAAAAAAACCTGTTATCCGGTTTGGTTTAAATGGTTGATAACGTCTCTCTGTAGATTTTGAGCATAACTCCGACATCAATCCGATTTGAAGAAATGCCGTAAGGCTGGTTTGGTCAGGCTCGCCTGGTTTCGGATGAGCGCAAGGATTTTATCTGTCGTTTGACAAGAGGGTAGAACCCGGTCACGAAGATAAGGGAACTGCTGAAATTGGCGCAGATTGGTGAAGTGGTAGGATGTCACCATCGCCATGTCGGGAAAGCGTTAACGGTCGGCGGCACTGACCAACTCAGAGATTATGGCTGTGGATGATGTCTGCGGCAAGCATCGATCGTGAGTGTGGGCGGTAGCCTCAACGAATTCCAGCTCACACGGGTCGAACTGGATGGTTGTTAGTTTCCTAAACCTACCCGTTCGCGGGGATAAACTTGGTGTCGGTAAGCGCTCACAAGATATGATTGGGCCGCCCGTTCTTTGTCGAGTTCAGCGTGATAACTAGTTCAAAACCCGTATACGTCATACAGCATTATGAGGTTTTCGCGTGAGGCTCCATGAGCACGCTGTGAGATTGCCTCATTTTATCTCAATATATTTCCGATAGGGCAGAATTGAAGGTGTCAATGCTGTCCCAAAAATCGAGACAATTTTTATATTTTTATCACCACCTGTTTTCAACCTCTTCCCCCACTTGACTTTTCCTTTGGGATACTCAAATTGAGTAATAATAGTTACCTCCAATCAGACGACCATCGCCCTACTCACTCATTACTTGGATGAGCCTGCCGACTGGCTATTGACCAAACCGAGTTTATTCGTTTTACCCGGGACCGAGGTGAACGAAAATGAAACTGTCAAGGTATATACCTATCCTGCCCCAGCCGTGCGATTCGAGTTGTGGACCGACATCGTTGCATGCTGTGTATAACTTTTTTCACCACCATACTGAACTCAAGGAGATCATTGATTCCGTACACTTCCTTGAGGAGGGCGGAACGCTGGGGGTGATGCTGGGCCTGGATGCTATCCGGCGCGGCTTCGAGGCCACCATCTACACCTACAATCTTCGGGTATTTGACCCAAGCTGGAATGAGCTGACCAATGGCGAGATCATCGACAGGCTCGAAGCCCAGCTCAAATACAAATCGGGCAAGAAGTTCACCGAGGAAACGTTAGCATTTCAAGAATTTCTCAAGACCGGCGGCCAATTGCGTTTTGACGATCTTACCCCGCTCCTGCTCAAACGATGGTTTGATCGAGACACACCAATACTCGCGGGGTTAAGCGCCACCTACCTTTATAAATCAATGCGTGAGTACACCACGAAAAGAAAGCAGTCGGTGTTCCATGATCTCAGGGGGGAACCTGCCGGGCATTTTGTGGTGCTCTGCGGAATTGACAAGCGAAACGTCTATGTTGCCGACCCTTACAAGGAGAACCCACTCTCCCCAAGTCAGTATTATAAAGTGGATGTTCAACGACTGATCAACGCGATTATGCTCGGTATCGTCACCTATGACGCCAATTTGCTCATTATCACACCGGCTGAGAACGAAAACAGATGAAAAAGATCATCGTGGTCAATAACCCATCCCGTTGGCCTCTCGATTCTGGCGAAATTAAACTCGTTTCGCCCAAAGAATACATTGAGGATCAAAAACTCGCCACGATCAAGAAGTTGCGGGTGTTCAATCTCTGCAACGACTACGCATACCAGACAACAGGCTATTATGTCTCTTTGTTAGCAGAAGCCAGAGGGCACACCGCGGTTCCGTCTGTGAAGAACATCCTCGATCTCAAGGCGAACACGGTCATCAAGAGTGTTTCAGATGAGTTTGATGACCTCATTCAGGCGAGTCTTAAAACAATCAAGAGCAACGAGTTTATTCTCTCAGTCTATTTTGGCCACAATGTTGCCAAAAAATACCATAGATTGGCTAACGAGCTGCAAAAGCTGTTTCAGGCGCCGTTTTTGCGCGCGAAGTTTTTGAAAACGAAAAAGTGGGAACTCAAGAGTGTCCGGCCGATTCCGTTTAAGGAAATACCAGCGCATCACCTTCCCTATGTACATGAATTTGCCTGTGCATTCTTTGCAAAAAAGCGATACAGCCAGGCAAAGAATGAAAAATATCTCTACGATCTGGCCATACTCGTCAACCCGAAGGAGAAGGCTCCGCCTTCAAATGAAGGCGCACTGAAAAAATTTGAGGAGGCAGCAAAAAAACTATGCTGTTACGTGGATTTCATCACCCGTGATGATTACAACCGAATCGGTGAATACGACGCGATGTTCATCAGGGAGACCACTTCGGTCAACCACTACACCTATCGCTTTGCCAGAAGAGCCGAAGCAGAGGGGCTCGCGGTCATTGACTCACCCGAGGCAATACTCAAGTGTGCCAACAAAGTGTACCTCACTGAAACGCTCAATGTTGGTAAGATCCCAATCCCTAAAACCCATATCATCACGGCAAGAGGGCTCAAGGCAATTGAAAAGGACATTGAGTTCCCCTGCGTACTGAAGCTGCCCGACTCCTCGTTCTCCATGGGGGTCGTCAAGGTGGAAAACAGCGTGGAACTGCGGCAGCAGGCAATGAATATGTTCAAACAGTCGGATCTTTTGCTTATTCAGAAATACACCCCGACCAGGTTTGACTGGCGAATCGGTATACTCGACAATGAAGCCCTTTTTGCCTGTAAATATTACATGGCCCAGGATCACTGGCAGATATACAACTGGGCTTCTTCGGAAGCCGACAAGGTTTCCGGGGATTTTGAGAATATCCCTTTGGAGGATGTTCCCAAACCCATCGTTGAAATGGCCCTCAAGGCAACACGGCTAATCGGCCGGGGCCTTTTCGGCGTCGACCTCAAGGAAATCAACGGCCACCCCTTGCTCATCGAAGTGAACGACAATCCCAATATAGACAGAGGTATCGAAGATCTGCTCCTTGGCGATCTCATATACGAAAAAATCATTCGTTCTCTTTTAAGACGGGCAAATAGCCGATGACCCCCCAAGTGTATCCACTATTCTCCGTAACCGGACTGGAAATGGAGTATATGATCGTCGACAAACAGAGCCTGGATATCAGACCGATCTGTGACGAACTGTTGCGTATGGTCACAGGCGAGATATGTGGCGATTATGAAAACGGCAGGATTGCCTGGTCCAACGAGCTGGTGCTCCACGTCGTTGAACTGAAAACAAACGGTCCCATCCCGATGATAGCAGGGATTGACCAAGATTTTCACCACAACGTGCTGCAGATCAACAGGTTACTCGCCGACCTGGGTGCTGTTTTAATGCCGACTGGTGCGCACCCCTGGATGAATCCACTCAAGGAAACCCGGATCTGGCCCCATGAACACAACGAGATTTACAGTCTCTACAATCGCATCTTCGACTGCCGGGGGCATGGCTGGTCAAATCTGCAGTCGATGCATATCAATCTGCCTTTTTCCGGTAATGAAGAATTCCTGTTGCTGCACTCCGCAATCCGTCTGCTGCTACCTCTTTTGCCGGCGCTGACCGCCTCGACCCCGATTCTCGATGGCCGACCGACCGGATATCTCGATTCCAGGATGGAAAAGTACCTCCATAACCAGAAAAAAATACCGTCCATCGCCGGCCGGATTATCCCCGAATATGTCAGCAGCGAGGCAGGCTACCATGAGCTTGTGTTTCACCCGATCATGCGGGATATTCGTCCCTATGATCAGGAGAACATTTTTGACAAATATTTTCTCAACAGCAGAGGGGCCATCGCCAGATTCGACCGTGGCGCTATCGAGATCAGGGTCCTGGATCTTCAGGAGTCACCAGCCGTCGATACCGCGGTGGCTGAATTTATCCATGAGGCGCTCAAATGGCTCATCGAGGAGTTCAGACCATTACTCACGGAAGGGGAACTTTTCTCCACTGAACGGCTGGCAGACATTTTCATCCAGACAATCAGGCATGCTGAACACACCTTGATATCTGACCCGGGTTACCTGGCAATTTGGGGCGTGGAGCGTGGTGAAGCCAGCGCCCGGGAACCATTGCTCAAGCTGTTGAGCAGGATTGAAAACCAGCTTTCACCCAAGTGTCGACAACTTATCAGCCGGATACTCGAGGAGGGAACATTGGCCAGCCGAATTCTCAGGCGATGCGGTATGTCTCCCACAGCCGGCATGCTGCATGACGTATACAGTGCGCTGGTGGACTCCCTCGAGAAGAACAGCTTTTTCGAGAACTGAGATGGCACTCTACTGCTTCCTCTCCTGTGAGCATGGCGGAAACCATATTCCGAAAACATACGCCCATCTTTTTGCAGGTGCAGAGGAAACACTCGAATCGCACCGTGGCTGGGATATCGGGACCCCGGAGCTATTCGAGGAATTTTCCAGACTCGGCCGTTTTCATCATGCCCAAATTTCCGGGGTCTCCCGATTGCTGGTTGATCTGAACAGGTCGCTCACAAGCCGACACCTCTTTTCTGAATTTACCCAGGACCTGCCCAAAGTCACCAAAAAACAAATTCTAAATGAGTACTATCACCCATACCGCCAACAATTCCACGATGCAGTGACCACAACAACAGAGCAAGGGCATCACGTGGTTCATGTTTCACTCCATACCTTCTCACCCGTTGTTCACGGTAAAATCCGTAAAGGGGACATCGGTGTCCTGTATGATCCGGGACACGGGAGAGAGAAAGAGTTTGCAGGTCTATGGATAAGCGTAATCCGGCAGAATATTGCCGGATTACAGGTCCGGGCCAATTATCCTTACAGAGGGACGGCAGACGGGCACCCTATCCCATTTCGGAAAAAATTGGCAAAAAAGTACATCGGGATTGAACTCGAATTGAATCAGAGATTCTCAGCCTTCCCGGCACTGCATACAGCGCTGGCCGCATCCTTTACGGAAACGGTTGATGCTTTTCTGAATACTGCCGGGTGAGTCATCCCGGACGGCAATACAAGAAGATTTCCCACTCCCCAGATTATTGCTTCAAAAGCAATGTCTACGACATCTTCGAAAGATGTCAACGAAATGGGGCAACAATCCCGTGAACCTGCCCATTATCGACGGACACGCTGTTAAGCGAGTATACTCCTTGACAGAGGTGACCGATGACAACAAAGACGAAAGCAACAAAATCACGCAACCGTTATCCCGATGCATACAAGGTCGAGGCCTTGGCGTTGGCCGAGAAGATTGGAGTCTCTGCCGCTGCAAAACAGTTGGGACTTCATGACGCTCAACTGTATTCCTGGCGGAGCAAAACACGTTCTCCGGCAAGAGACCAGTGCCGCAGAAGACCTCCTTCGGATTGAGAATGCCCGCCTGAAGAAGCAACTGGCCGAGCAGGCTGAAGAGTTGGCGATCATAAAAAAGGCCGCAGCGTACTTTGCAAGGAGCCTGAAGTGAAGTACGCATTCATTGGGAAACATACAGGCGAGTTTTCGATCGTTGCCATGTGCCGGGTACTGAGAGCATCTCGCAGCGGTTATTATTCCTGGCGTCAAAGAAACCAAAACCCGTCGACAAGACAGCAAAATCGCCATGTTCTCGACAAGAGAGTCGCGACGGCTTTCTCTGCTCGCAAGGAACGTGCAGGATCACCAAGGTTAGTCCTTGATCTCAGGGATCGAGGGTACGGGTATAACCGAAAAACGGTAGCCGCGAGCATGAAACGGCAGGGGCTAAGGGCCAAAGCTGCCAAGAAATTTAAGGCCACCACAAACTCAAAGCATAATTTGCCGGTTGCACCGAATCTTTTGTTCCAGGATTTCAGCGCCTTGTTTCCCAATCAGAAATGGGTTTGCGACATCACTTACCTCTGCACAAGCGAAGGCTGGCTTTATCTTGCAGTGGTAATTGATCTTTATTCAAGAATGGTGGTGGGTTGGGCCATGTCTGAGCGTATGACAGCGGATTTAACCTGC
>QKJV01000284.1 GCA_003249165.1 Desulfobulbaceae bacterium
CGAGACGATAACGGTTAAAAAGGGGCAGCAAGGTATTACGGACATGATGCTGCAGTTCCGCCTGCAATTTTTTTTCATCCATGGTGTCAGGAAGTGGTAGAGAGTTGATTGCGGAGCAAAGCGGATACTTGAAATTCTATCCGCTTCAATAACAGACAAACTGCGAAATTACATAAAAAATACGCAAAAACAGGCCTTGCAGAAATATTTTCATTGCCCGATAATGACTTCATTGGAAAGCTCGTTGATGTCATCAGGTTTGACTGGAAAATGTCGAGCCAGGAGTTCTCCAGCAGCAGAGATTGCCCGGCAGAGCATGTCCGTTGTCTGACCGTTTTTTATACCGGATGCAATATCCAGGGCGTATGACTGCAAAGTCTCCTGAGTAATCTTTTCGTAAATTCCTTTGTCGGCGAGAACCCAGATTTTATGTTCAAACAGGGAAATAAAAAAAAGAACTCCACTTTCATCTCTGGTCTTATAAAGTCCTTTTTCATAAAAGGCGGTAAGTGCCCGTTTTTTTACCTGAAGTTCAAGTCTTGCTCTGGGGATAAAAAAACGTTTAACAGCTGGCAGATGGTGAGCAAGCCATCCTAAAAGTCCTGTCAGGACAATAGCCGACACGGCAAAAACCCACAGTGACCCTTGCCAGAACAGTTCGGTTGCGGCAAGCGCAAACAGAGGCCCGACACTGATTCCGGTCAGAATCTGCCCTTCAGGGTACGCATCACTCTGGTCAACAACCATGACCGCAATTTCACCGGCGGTTTTCAGCTCCACAGCTGAAATCGCTTCGGCAATTTTCTTTTTGTCAGATTCGGTAAAAAAAGTTTCCGCTTTCATAATTACCAATCACCCGAGGCACCGCCTCCGCCAAATCCGCCGCCACCAAATCCGCCAAAACCTCCATCTCCACCAAAACCGCCCTGTCCGCCTCCGCCGTAATAGCCTATTCCGCCGCCATGCAGCATTCCTGACATGAACAGCGGCAAGAGCCAGCCTCCAAAGGCTCCGGCTGGAATGAGCAGAAGCAGCAAAAGAAAGCTGAAAGGGAGGAGTCCGAAAAGAAAAGCCAGCGGAAAAATTGCTGCACCGGCAATTACTCCAAGCGGCCGCCAGATTCTGCCAAGGAAGGTCACGAGAAACAATCCAAAGAGAAGAAACTGGAACAGCAGGGGGGGAGGTTCGTTGCCTCGTTTCACCCGCATTGCACTATCCGCCGTAAATTCTCCTCGAGTTGCCTGGAGAATTGCGGCAATGCCGGCTTCAAAGCCCTGATCAAACCTGCCACTCTTGAAATAAGGGCTGATCACTCTGTCAATGATGCGGCCGCTCAACAGGTCGGTCAGTACCGGCTCGAGACCTCTGCCAACCTCAATTCGTATTTTTCTGTCATTTTTAACAACAAGCAACAGCACCCCGTTATCCTTACCCTTTTGCCCTATTTTCCATTTATCCACCGTCCGGATACTGAAATCGTCAAGCGAATCACCTTCAAGCGAATTAATGGTCAAAATAGCCACCTGGGTGGAATCTGTCAGGTCAAAGGATTGCAGCGCGCGCTCAAGCTTCACTTCCTCCTGAGCTGAAATCATGTCGGCATAATCATTGACATAGCCTTTATAGGGCGGAACATCGAGAGCCAGCGCGAAGCGTCCGATGCTGAGAATGCAGACAACCAGCAGGCCGACGAAAAACGCCGGCCATCTGTGCAATGAAATCGAAGGAAGGGGGGAAAATCTCAAGTTTTTATACCGATTCCACCAGAGGTTTTAAAATTTAACCTTGGGAGCGGTTTCAGCACCGGCCTCAGCTTTGAAGGGTTCACGGCGCGGCAGTTTCAGAAGAAAATTATTAGTCAGATTATTGGGAAAAGTACGGATTGAGGTATTATAAACCCGCACTGCTTCATTGTAACGTACTCGTGCCACGTTAATTCTATTTTCGGTTCCTTCAAGCTGGTGCTGGAGATCAAGAAAATTTTGATTTGCTTTCAAATCGGGATATTGTTCCGCAACCACCATCAGTCTGGACAGGGCTGAAGTTAATCCTCCCTGGGCATTCTGGAATTGGGCGAGTGCTTCCGGATTATTAATGACATCGCTGCCGAGCTTCAACTGGCCAACTTTGGACCGGGCCTCGGTAACTGCCGTGAGGGTCTCCTTTTCATGAGCTGCATATCCTTTAACCACCTCAACCAGATTAGGAATCAAGTCGGATCGACGCTGATAGGCGGATTCTACATCGCCCCAGGCAGCGGTCACGGCTTCATCATTTTGCTGAATGGTGTTATAACCACAACCACTCAGGCTGAAACACAAAAGCAGCAGGACGGAAAAAAGTAAAGCAGTCTGTTTCATCTCGGCAACTCCCCGGAAAGATTTATCGTAAAAAATGCTTTGGCATATCTTAATACATAAATAAAGCTTGTCAATCGACGAGCAGATGAAAACCTCGGCAAACAATGCTGCCCTTTTAGCCAAATGCGCGAAATTTTTTTATAAAATCAACCGGTTGATAACTCAGTTTGGCATGGCGTAACCCCTCATCACCAAGATCCTGCTCCCGATTAATAACCTCATACGTGTCCGGCAGAATAGAGGCAAAGGCCTGGTTAACAAACTGCCACAAGCCTTTATATTCACCGACAGCTTTTTCAAAATGAATTACGAAACTTCTGCCCCCCATCAACTCTTCACCCAGAGAATAGGCTACAGGAGTTCCCGCAACATAATAAATCCCGCCGCACAACTGCAGTACCTCTCCTTTCTCCAGAGCCTCTTTTGCCGCAGTGTAGTCCCCAGGATTATCACGCCCCTGTCGCCATGAATCAAGAATTTTCATCGCATCCGGCACGTACTCTTCCAGAAGAGGCCGTGCCTCATAAGAGAAATTACTGACAAATGCCTTGATAAGATTACGTTTCTTATGGAATTTTCTACCGGCAAGTTCTGCCAAATCTTGCCGACGATACAGATAATCAAAGTTGTCACGATCCGCGGTGACCACATATCCCATTTGCTCAAGAATTGGAGCCTGGGCTGCAGAAACGCATTTCATGGACGAAAATTTTTTGAAAAGTTCCTGTAATAGCCCTGTTTCAGGGAAACCGAACGGCAACATGAAAAAGGCCTTACCCTCATCACTGCCGGCGATAACCAGCAGGTTTTCAGAAAGACGGGAGACCTGGTAATGATGGCTGTTTCTGAAAAGATAGATGTTAGCAAAGGTAAACTCAGAAATACCATCCTGCAGTTGCTGGAACAGAGGATGTAATACCCCCCGATGTTGGAGATCAAGTTGCGCGAAATTGGGAAAACTTGGTATCATTAAGATAACCTTTACTCATTTTTAATGAAAAACTGTAGTTGACACTCAAAAGCAAAAAAACTTTAAAGCCCCCTTTCCTGTTACTCACAAATACATTCATTCATTTTGAAGATGTGGTGAAAAAAATGAATACGCAAAAAAGTCAAAAATGGTTTCTGCTTGCTACAATTGCAGCCTATTGCCTAATAGGGATAGAGATTATCATCATGATCTCACCATTTGCTCTCTATTTTTACTCAATCTACGGGCCCGTATTAAATTTTTTTTCCTCTTCTCCCTATTTGAGTTGGAGCACGGAATTTTTTCTGCCGCATTTAACCTTCCCCAATGACCCGATTATCCTGGCAGTTTCGTACTTGCAGATCATGCTGCCGATTGGTTTAATCCTCTTTTTTCTTGCGGCAATTCCTTTGTATTATGTCCGGTTTACCGGCAAAGGGGTAATAAAGAAAAACTTTTATGCAAAAATTCGACACCCCCAGTATCTCGCCCTTGCTATCTCAGGATTCGGTCTCCTTCTTTACTGGCCCCGCTTTATTATCCTTATAATGTATATCACCATGCTCTTCGTTTATTACCTCCTGGCCAGAAATGAGGAATGGCGAATGAAACAGGAAGCTCCGGGCATCTACGAAGCGTATATGAAAGACACTGCCATGTTCTTTCCCGGTGAGCCAGGCGGGAAAATCTACCGGTTTCTCTTTGGCTGGATACGGCCAAAATGGCTGGGAATTGCCGTTACTTACTGTTTTGTCACTGTCTGTGCAGTGGGCATGACCCTCGGCATAAGAACGTATACCATTAAACAACTGCCAATAGTGGAAGTGGACTCCATGACACTATTACCCATTTTTTCTCGCCCTTCCGCGGAGGTCAGTAAACTTTATGAAAAAATCATCACCTCCGAAAAACTAAAACCTTTTCTTCAGGAAGATATGGGCGCTAACCTGGCCTATATTTTGCCAGGTGATTTTTTTCTGACAGCTATCCTTACTGATGAAGACCGTCGCTTTTCAAACAATATTATAGAACGTTTCCCTGAGGTGCTTGAGTGGCACCAGCACAAGTTTAAAGGTGGTCTGAAAAAATTTTTTATAATTTTTTATAATTTTATTCGAACATTAGGAAGCAAGGAAACAGATTACCATATTGAACGTTTTATTTTTATGCAGGTGAGTAACAAGGAGGGAATAGTAGTTCCCCATCAAGATATTTTCAAGCTGGGAATGAAAAGAAAGCCCGTTCTGTTGGTTGATGTTGACGCCGAAGATCAAAATATTGTATCCGTCATCATCCCTTCAGGAAAAAATAAGTGGGGCACTATGCCGATGCCTTCCTTCTAACCGCATATACTTTTCCCCTATGTTACAAAAAACCAACCGTGAAATGTGATCAAACAGGAACACAGAGGATTTCGTAGCAATCTCCAGTCAAGCCACGCCCTCCCTCTCGGGTAACCACAAAGGTATTTTCAACACCAACCATACCCACCCCGGGGATACCGATTTTGGGTTCAATGGCCAGCACCATGTTTTCCTCAAGAGGCAGATCGAATCCTTTCGCCAAGACAGGGTATTCATCAATTGCCAGCCCTATTCCATGGCCGACAAAGCCAACCTTGTTTCTCCCCAGCCCCATAAAGCCTTCGCTCCAACCTTCTCTATCCGCCCATGTCGAAACATAATCCCATATTTCACTGGGCAAAACACCAGGCCTGATCCGCTCAACTACCCAGTTCTGGACTTCAATACAGAAATCATGGGCATTTCTGACTTTCTCCGGAATAGTACTCCGTTCCCCGAGCCAGTATATCTGGGTTTTGTCCGTCTGATAACCTTCATAACAGAAACCATTATCAATGGCCAAAGGTTCACCAACTTGCCAGATCCTGGAGGCGGATCCCATATGAGGAACAGCGGGATGGGCACCTCGTAATCCCAGAGGACCATTGAATACACTTGGATAGTTACCGCTGTCACCCGCGGCAATATGCCCCATGAATACCTCTTCTCCAAATGTGCCCATACGCAGAATACCCTGGTGCCCTTCTTCGTAAAAGATACGTGACAGAATATGAGCAATTTCCAGCTCTGTCATTCCCTCCCGCAACAAAGGCGGCAGCAGTTCTACCAGACAGCGGGCATGTCCTTTCCCTGCTTTCTCTAATTTAGCCAGCTCCCACTCTGATTTTTTCCCTCGAACAAATGTGGGGATCCTGTCCCCCGGCAGGAATTCACGTCCGGCCAACGCACCCGTAAAACTGTTAGCAAGTGTCCAAGACAGACCGTTCATTTCAACAGCAATAGTCGAAGAAAGAGGAGATCCAGCATCGGCAAACGAGCCCTCGAGATCTCTATAAGACCGAAAGGGCAAAATGTTTTCCAGGGGAGATTCGAGCCGCGCCCGTTCCAGACCGCGTCGGCAAAGCAGAACGGGTTTCCCCTCAAGTGGCAGCCAGAAGACGCCGTTGCCAAAGGTTCCGGTCATGTAATAAATATTCAATCGGGAAAAAAAAATCATCCCCCCTGCCCGAGGGAAATATTCTCCCAGAAGGATGCGAGTTCTCTTCCAGCGGTTTTCAAGTTCCTGCAGCAGCCCTGTGTCCACGACATCATTCTCCTTTCGTTGAAAGACTAAACTCAAAAGCACGACCTGATAGAAAGAAAAGGCTTTTTACGAAACCTCCTCAATCGATCAACGTCAAGCTATACGGCCAATGCGCCAAAACCGCTGTATCCGGCTTCAAATTTTTTTTTGCCGGAACCAAGAAACTCTTCATAACTCCACTCTGCATCGACTAGCATGCCGGTAAATTGCGAATTAAATACATATGTCTCAGCCATCATACCGACAAAGTCGCGGCATTCAAGACGAACGCTTTTTCTATCGTACATTTTACCTTCGAAATTATCCAAACGAACCCAGGCGTCAGCAGGAATATCAAGGTAAAGAATCCCCTGCACCGAAAATCCTTTCTGATGGATAATGGCCGGGTATTCCTCACCATTTATCCGGCAGCGTCGATAATCATTGAGCGTGGCTGTCACGGACACAGGAAGACACCCTGCGACATGGCGCATGATATCTTCACACATTAAAGTCCCATAGGTAAAAAGGTTCATAGATAAAACTCCCTTTGCAGTTTCATCAGGAAACGCAAATCTATCGCGCTAAATTACGCAACACCGATCTTGCTGCTTCTTCCAGCTGGCCTCTGATGGCATCCCGATTCGTGTTCCCGCCGCCAATGCCAATGGTAATATAATATTCCCCGACAAGTAGATGCAGCCCACCGCTCGATAGAAATGCCTCATCTCCGAGACCGGTCAGATCAACCCGCCCTTCGGCTAACATTTTCTTGGTTGCGGCAAAAATACTTTTAGGTGTCTGGCCTGTTTTACGAATGGCATCAGGCATCGTTTCTGGCTGCAGCACTGTTATCTGCAGAAACTTTCCCGAATCAGTATTACTCGAGTCATACAGACATTTTTTCATTCCCACAGCCGGCTGCTCATCGCGTTTTCCCTCATTTACCGGTTCTCCAACCAGGCTCTGGGCATCTGTCATGGTTAGAAGTTCACAAGGGTCAAGAACCTTGCCTGCAAGAGCATGCCCCAATGTCTGTGTTCCTTGTCCTGCTCGGTCACTCTCGGTTTTATCACCGCTGCAACCCGAGATAAGGAGGAACGTGCATATCAGGACGCACAGAAATTTTTTGCTCATCATTTTTCCTTTATTTTCATTTAATACTATTGATTGTTTATCGCTTAATACCAAGAATCTGCTCCAAGGCTTTGCAGAGAACAGCACATTGATCATCCGTCCCAACCGTAATGCGCAGATACTGATCTATACGATCCTGCTTGAAATGACGGACAATGATTGATTTTTCCCGCAGTGCCATGGCTAGTTCCGCTGCATCCCGCTCAGGATGGCGGACAAAAACAAAATTTGCCGCCGAAGGCAGAACTTCAAAACCGAAGTTACGCAAATTACGTGCAAGATCCTCTCTGGTCCGGATAATCATCCGGCAGGTTTGATCAAAGTAGGCGCGGTCCTCAATGGCGGCAACGGCGCCGCAAATGGCAAGACGCCCCAAAGGATAGGAATTGAAACTGTTTTTCACTCGTTCCAATGCCTCGATCAGCTCCGGGTGTCCTACGGCAAATCCAACACGCAGACCGGCGAGGGACCTGGATTTAGATAACGTCTGGATTACAAGAAGCTGAGGATAACGATCCACCAGAGCAATGGCTGATTCCCCGCCAAAATCCACATAGGCCTCGTCTACCACAACAACCGAATCTCTATTTCTCTCAAGAAGCGATGCAATTGCAGCAAGAGGTAGCACCCTGCCGGTTGGAGCATTCGGATTCGGGAAAATAATACCCCCGTTCGGTTGATGGTAATCCTCTATTTTAATTTCAAATGATTCGGACACAGGAACGGTTTTGTAAATTATTCCGTAAAGTCCGCAGTATACAGGATAGAAACTGTAGGTAATGTCCGGGAAAAACAAAGGGAGCTCATGTTTCAGCAATCCGAGAAAAGTGTGGGCAAGAACCTCATCCGAGCCGTTGCCGACAAACACCTGATCTGGCTGTACGCTATAATATTCACCTACAGCTTTTTTCAAACGCTCTCCGTTGGGATCGGGATAGAGGCGAAGGGTATCCTTTAGTTCGGTCTGTAAAGCTTCAATCACTTTCGGTGAAGGTCCATACGGATTTTCATTGGTGTTTAACTTTACCAGATTGGCCACCTTAGGTTGCTCACCAGGAACGTAAGGCGTTAACCCACGAACAACCGCACTCCAGAAATTACTCATAACATTGATCCATCCAACAGATTTTTTATTGCTCTTACCTTTCGTCCAGTCAGCCAGAACCAGACCACGGGACCATATCCCCACCTGATTAAATTACAACCAGGAGAATTCTTCAATTAAGAATAAATTGTCAACTCTTTTATCTATCATCAAAAAAAATGGTTCAAAAAAGTACACGACAAAGACTGAAGCAATCTGCCACGACCCAAACAGAATTCATTCTATGCCTGCTCGACCGTAATATTTTCAAAAATTGGTAGTTGGCGCCGGGAAGTGCAGGTAAAAATCTGCCGGCAAAAGGAAAAAAATTAATTTATTGATGGGTTACAACCGCTTTTCTGGGGTTAACTCTACCAATTTTAATTCTTGTGCTACTCCTGTGTTGAGGAACCAACTCCTTCATGAGTCTCCCCATCCGGCGAAACCTGATTTCCCATTTCTTCAATTTCGACAATTTGTTCCACAGTGCTTGTCACAATGATGCCGAACATTCACCGGTAAAATTCATGGGCGCCACACAAACCGAAACTACAGCTTTTCCATATTATCTCGAAGGGATCGCCAGATATGGATTGTTCTCTCTCTGCAGGTGTACTTTGATGTGTTGAAGATCAAAGCAGCTTTTGCCCGCAGCAAACCGTTCGGGACTCCTTCACCCTTTTCTCCCTCAAGAAACGCATATGCAACTCCAGGCCGGATGACCCCGTCAATACCCACCTCATGAGTATTAATGGAGGATGTCCCCACTCGTTTGTTGAATGATTATAATTCCGCCCGTTTCAGTAATTTATTGACAATGTTCCAAAATTAAAGAAAGCAGAACAGCTTTTCTGGCGATTTCTCCGACAGGAAGCAAAGGATCAAACTTCTCATCAGATAAATCAGGGAAAAAACCTGAAGACGTATTTCCGCAAGCATCCTGAAAACGCGCTCAACTATCGCATGATTGAAGCTTTTTTGGGCAGAATGAGCGAGGATGACAAAAATTTTCATTTTCTTATCTTGCGGGATCAAGATCCTCTCAGGAATGCATTTGCATTCGGCTCTGGAATAAAGTCCGCAGCCGCTCAACCCGTTTTCTGTTGACACCCAGGTCCGAATAACCGATCCTGGAAGCCGATCTAACATGGATACAGCCCGCTGCAGTATCCATGCGAAACTC
>QKJV01000354.1 GCA_003249165.1 Desulfobulbaceae bacterium
AAGACCTGGTGATTGAGGGAGGGCGAAATTTGCTTCAGACAAAAGGCGTTAAGCTCTTTGTGGAAATTCATACCCCCTATCTCAAGGCACGAGGCAGATCACCCCAATACGTGTTTCGCCAGTTGGCTGAATTAGGGAAAACAATCTACATGGTCGAGGACTTTAATGGGGCTCCCTGTAAAAAAGGAGAAGTGATAGACCCGTCAACACCTTTTGAAATCCGGAATTTTCATGTCTTTGCCACCTGACCTGCATGAGTTTAAATATTCTCGTCGCTCTTCAACTGATAATTTGTTTGCCTCACCCATGCGTATTGAGCGGCAAAAACGGTTAAATGACCTGTCGGATATCTGTGAGGTAGGTTCACTGTGGTAAAGACGGTTTTCAGTTACACAGGGGGAAAAGCCTGGTTGCATTTTTCTATTGAGTTGTTGGTGTATCTGGGATTAAGTTGTCTCGTTTACGCAATTCCCATTAATCATTCCAATACCTTTCAAAGTATAGGGGTGGTTTTGATCCTGATTGGCAGTCTGGGATTGAAATATGTTGAAAAAGATTGGAAAATCAGAGAAAATCCCCTCAATATTCCCCTTTTACTGCTGACTCTGGTTATTTTTCTCTCTCTCTTTTCATGTTATCGGCTCTCTTATACATTAAACGAGATTCGCGGAGAATTTTTAACATACGTTTTTCTCTTTTATGCCCTGACGGGTTTCTGTAGGGAAAGGGAAAGACTTCGCCGGGTTTTGCTGATTTTTTGTTTGGGAAATCTTGTGGCTTTACTGCTTTTTTTCTACCAGTTCTTTATGAACGATTTCAGGCAGACAGATTTTATGCTGTCTCTTGCCACTAAAATGCTTTTCAGCAAAGGATTAACAGAGGTAAGCAGTTATTTTTTAATATTTTCAAGTTTCTATTATGCAGCATTGTATTTTCCCCTCGGCAAAAAAAAGCTTATGCTTTCAGTCTTTCTTTTGATATTAAATAGTTATATGTTGTATTTGTCGTATCAACGGGCTGGGATAGTGGCCATGTTCTTTGTCAGCATGGTACCTTTGTTATTTTTTAAGTATATTCCTCGAGGAAGGGGATATATAATTGCCGCTGTTTTGTTGATTTTATTTATTTTTGTCATGATTACACCGATAAAATCAAAATTCATGAATGAAAACTGGCAACCAATTATACCCGGGAGTTACGATAAACTTGATTCAAGTAATTCTGTGCAGGTTCGGATACTACTTTATCATCATTTTTGGCAGTCCTTCAAGCACCATCCATTTGTCGGCTACGGTTATGGAAGAGCAAATTTAAAGAAAGTGGATACCGAAAGTTCGAACCCACGTCCCGGTAATTTTACCCATGCGCACAATACTTTTTTTAATATTACTCTCCAGACAGGCTTACAGGGATTGTTTACCTTATTATTTCTTTTAGTTATGCAATATAAGGTTTTTTTTAAAGGACTGAAATTGGCCTGTGAGCCCTTTGAGAGTTTTATTTTTGCTGCTGCTCTTTGTGTTATGTCTGGTTTCTGGATAAGGATGATGTTTGATGATGTATATAATTCAGGGGTGGCGCTTACTTATTGGATAGTTATGGGCATAACAGTTGGTTTGTTTTTACAAATAAAGGATCGTCGCACGCCGTTGTTTGAATGAAGTCGTTTTTTTTTGCGGCATGATTGAAAATTCAAAAGCAAAATTTTTCAGATTATAAATGAAATTAATTCTCCATTATAGATTGAAGTTAATTGTGTTATGAGGTTGACTACCCGATTTTTTTATTTCATTGCGAGGCATTTTCATAAGAAATTCAACCGCCCTCTTCGAGTATCCGACAGACAGTTCCAAACAAATTATAAAAATATAGTCGTCCTTTCTACCACTGCGATAGGGGACACATTGCTTTCAACTCCGGTCTTTGCCGCATTGCGCCGCGAATTTCCGGAAGCGACAATCAAGGTTTTGATCCAGAAAAAATTTATCCCGCTCTTCAGCAGTAACCCGCATGTGGATGGTTTTATCCCTTTTCAAAAAGGTTTTATAAATTTTTTCAAAACTGTAGATTTGCTGAGGCAAGAGGAGTGTGATATTGCCTTTGTACTCCATATCTCTGATCCTCTTCCCGCTTACATGACTGTTCTTGCAAAAATTCCTTTTCTTGTCGGATATCCTCCTGACCAATCAACAAGTGCTTTTTTTTCGTATATCGTGCATCGACCTGTTGGTCAGCATTGCATTTTCCAACGTCTTGCGGTTATTGAGGCGGTATTCCAGCACCATCTTTCCTGGTCTCCCCGGCTTGTTCTTTCGGCACGGCAAGACCGGAGAGAAGAAATTATTGAAAAATATAAAAAATATGGTCTGCCGAATCCAGACAACGTAACATTAGTTGGTTTTCAACCGGGGGCAAGCAAACAATTCAAGATGTGGCCGCCGGAGAGTTTTGTTGCATTGGGAAAAGAGCTGCTTGCAAGCAATGAAAATATTGTCATCGTGATTCTCGGTTCTAGGGCTGAAAAGAAATTGGGCAATATAATAGCGCAGGGAATTAAAAGTACAGGTCGGGTTTTTTCTCTTTGTGGGGAAATCTCGATCGGAGACTTGCCGACAATTGTTTCGTTGCTGAAAACGCTTGTGACCAATGATACAGGGACAATGCATATTGCCGTTGCCTTGAAGGTTCCAACCGTATCTCTGTTTGTCCCAACTAGTTGCGAAGGAACTGGGCCATTGCAGGACCGTGAAATCCATCATGTCGTCTCTAGGCTACGGCCCTGTGGTGATCAATGTGTAACAAAAAAATGCGCAATGACTCCTGCCTGTATGTCTCTTCTTCCTGTTGATGAGGTGCTGGAAGCAACTTTATTGAGCCTCGAATCGTGAAAATTGCACTGTATAATTTAACCACCACGGTACTGTCCGGCGGAATTGAAACATTCAACTGGGAGGTGGGGCGCGAACTGCAGCGTCGGGGGCATGAAGTTCATCTTTATGGGGGGGTATCCAGCCAGGCGGCGAAGTATCCTCTTCCTGTATTTACCTACCCGTTTCGATCGCGTGACCAGTTCCCAAACTTTGGGATGCGGTTCCAAAAAATGGCTGAAAGATGGTCAATGGCGCGCAATGCAGCAGAGGATGTCCGTAAAGGAAAATATGATGTAATAATCATTCGTAAACCTTATGATTTGCCGTGGATATTATGGATTGCAAAACAATCGGGGAGTAGGGTCGCCTTTTGTAGCGGTGGAACTGAATTTTTCCCGGGATATGAACGCTTGATCAGAAAACTGGATCTTTTTACGGCATGCAGCAGCTTTAATGCCGGCCAGATAGAAGATTATTGTGGGATAAGACCGAAGGTTCTTTATAATGGAGTTGATACAGAGGCTTTTCAGCCTTTGCCCATCGATACGGCTTTGAAAACGAAGCTTCTCTCTTCCTCTGATGCACGGGTGATTTTCAGTGCCGCCCGTTTGAAACGTTTTAAAGGATTTCAGCATGTCATTGCTGCTGTTGCCCAATTACAATCCGAATTTCCGGATGTCTATTACTTGATTGCCGGCGAGGGACCTTTTCGCAGTGAATTGGACGAATGTGTGCGGCGTTTTCATCTGGCGGACAGGGTAAAGTTTCTTGGTACTGTTCCTCATTATTTGTTATCCCAGTATTATTCAATTGCTGATGTAGCAGTTTTTCCCAGTCTTTATCTGGAGACTTTCGGGATTTCGATTGCCGAGGCGATGAGCTGCGGGGTTCCTGTTATCGGCTCCGATTCAGGCGGCATACCGGAAGTAATCGGGGATGCGGGAATTTTGTGTGCCCCAGGCAACAATGACCAGCTGGCTGACCAACTGCGGGAACTCTTGCGTAACAAAACAGATCTGCGGCAAATGGGAATGCGGGGCCGGGAACGGGTGATGAGCCATTTTACCTGGCAGCATACAGTGGACAGACTTGAAAGTTATTTACAGTGACATGGCGGCCGGCACGATATATTGTCGATACCTCTTATAATGCATACTGACACGGGCGTTTATGCGGAGTCTTCATTATTTTTTTTAACGATAAAGGATATGGCAATGGCGGATATTTTGTATCTTGTCCATAAAATGCGTTTTGATTTCTTATTCGGTAATTATCTCAGAAAATTTCACAAGGTCACCTTTATGACCTCCGATCCCATGATCGGCCTTTTTCTGGATACACAAAAGGAAAATGCTGTTCATCTTTATGAGGTAGAGCCGTCTCCTGCTGCCAGCAAAAATTCTTTCCGCATACACAAGACTCTCGCGCAAACGCATTATTACCAGTTAGCACAGGGTGAGAAGATCAAACAGGCATTTTATGATCTATGTGCCGCGTATTTTATTTTTCTGGATAATTACCTGACCCAAAAAAAAATTGATATAATTGTGACCCAGGCAAAAAATTTCCTTGATTCCGCTTGTATTACCACAATTGCCAATGACAACAAACTGCCGGTATGTTATCTTGGCGGAGGATTTTTCAGGGGTGAATCATGTTCGGCCTTTTTCGAACCCCAACTGGTCTTTGACCCCGATATCTGGCAAAGACGGTGGGATCATGCAGCTGCCCGCCTCGCTGTACCCAGTCTTGATGTCCCGGATGTTCCCCATGAAATGCAAGTAATAAAAAAAACGGGCTCCATCCGCTCTGTCTGGCAGAAAGCACGCTATCAGCGCAATCCGTTATGGGTCAGTCGGCATCCCGACCTCCGGCCCACCCGCTCGTTGATAAAGGATCTGCGGCATCAATCTTTAAAATCAAGCGGCAAAAAGTTGCCTGATCAGTCTGCGGGGGTCCTTCCCGGAACGTTTATCCTGCTGCCTTTGCAGGGAAACGAAATATGTGGCGAGGTGGCAAATCCGCTGGGCATTACCGACATGGAGTACCTGACCTCCATAACGTATGGCGCCTTGCAGAAACTGAACAGCCACCGGAAAAATAAAATTCAACTTGTGGTTAAAGAGCATCCGGCACGGCCGGGAATTATCAGCGTGAAATTTAAAAAAAAGTATCCGGATGTACTGTTTTTATATAAATATCCGATGCCGCGCCTGCTCGAAAAAACAAAGCTCGTCGTAACCTTCAATTCGCTCACGGGATTCGAGGCTCTGCAGCAATATAAGCCTGTCATCACGTTTGGGCCTCTTTTTTATACCCTGCCGAAACTTGTCTATGCATGCCGTGCAATTGATACGCTTCCTGAACTTATGGAAAAGGCCATGGCCCAAGGCTGTGACCGGCAAGCGGTTGATGATTTTGTGGCTTTTATCCGGCACCATTTTGAAGTTCCATGCCCCGGATTCAGCCGGAAAAATCCGACGCTAGAGACATTCAGGAAAATACATGGGAAGATCGAAGGTATACTGGAATTCTGCCGACACCACCCGTGTTCCCCTGATGTATGGACGCCGGGAGAAAATGTCCGCCAATGAAAATCGCGTATTGTTTTCCGGAGATTCTGCCGTCCAGGACGGCGAGGTCCATTCAGGTGGTCAATACCTGTCTGGCGCTGGCTGGAGAAATAGAGGAGCTTATCCTGTATGTTCCCCAAGGAAAATCCGACGCCCAGGAGATATTTCACTATTACGGGCTTGAAAAAGCCGCAAATATCAAGGTCTATTTTATAAAAAAATCGCTTGGTCCTTTTTCGAGCCACAAAATATATAATTTTTTTTTAGGTTCGCTTTTGAAGAGAGACAGACCAGATATCTTTTTTTCCCGCCATCTTCAGACTGCTGAATTTTTATTACAACGGTCCGAACCACTTCTTTACGAGGCTCACGAGATTTTTTCAGAGAAAAGAAATGCTTCCCAAAAGGACGCTTTTCTGGAAAAAAGGGTTATGGAGAATGCTGCGGGAACAATTTTTATTTCCCATGGGCTGCAAAGGGCGATGGCGGAAAAATATGAAATTTCTGCCCGACAGATAATTGTACCAAGCAGCGCCAGAAGAATTGCGTCGTTCACGGAAAAACATGTTACTCAGGATCGAGTCAATAAATTTGTTTATGTGGGAACGACCCGCTATGGTTGGAAAGGAGTGGATGTCCTTATTGCTGCCCTGGAACTTTTGCCGGAACACTACGTGCTGGAGATAGTCGGTGATCTGGATGAGAGGTTTAGCCGCCAGCAAATAGTGAGGCGCCTGCAGCACCAGGGCCGACTGATCTGCAGAGGCCATTTGCCCTCTGCCGAAATTTTTGCATTGATGAAGGAGGCGGAGGTTGCGGTCATTCCCAATTCCGCCAGGGACCGGATCAGCGCTCATTTTACCAGTCCCTTAAAACTCATAGAGGCGTTGTGTGCCGGTGTTGCTGTGGTGGTCTCGGATCTGCCGAGCATGAGGGAAATTGTTTCGGAACAAGAAGCTCTTTTTGTCCAGCCGGATAATCCGGTATCTCTTGCCGTCGGTCTACAAAAGCTCCTGGAAGACGGTTCTCTGAGAAAAAGACTGGCAGAAAACGGCTGGAAAAGAGCCTCTGAATATTCCTGGCAAAGTCGCGCCCGAAAAATTGCCGCGCTTGCCCAGACCATTCTTCACGATTTACGGTATGAAAAAAATGGGTGTTGACAAAAAATTTCCATCTGGCGATTCATCGACCAGCGGCTATTTCCATAAAAACCTCGAACCGCCTTTGCGGGAGATTCTAACCCGTGATCCTCAACTTCTCTTTGAAAAAAATATCCGTGATTTCAAACTGGAAAGACGTTCCAGGGTTTCCCTGATCGATTTTGCCGGGAAGCGCTATATTGTAAAACATTATTTTCTCAAGAATTTTTTTTTCTGGTTGAGACGATTAATTTTACCATCTTTTGCTCTCAATATCAGGAAACGAGTGAGTATCATGGAGCAGCACCATATTTCAACACCCTTGTTGCTGGCTGCGGTAGACTCTGGCAAAGGTTTCTACTACAGGGGGACTACATGCCTCTATGAGTATGTGGCACCAGATAAACATAAAGATCTCCTGTTGGAAGAGCTAGCAGATAAGGAGAAGAGAGACAAGATTATATTTTCATATGTATCTCTGCTTGGGCGGATGCATCAGGCAGGCATTTACCATGGTGATGCAAAGATAAGTAATTTCCTCTGGGTCGAACATTCGGGAGGTGTTGATATTCATGTGATAGATCTCGATGATTGTCGGGTTGAGCGAGAACTGACAACGAAGCAGAGGGTCTACGATCTGGCCAACCTAATATTTTCGCTAGCCTGGAGGAATAATGATCTTACTTTGATAACAGAGTGTTTTGATGCATATATGTGCTATGATTCTTCCTGGTGCGGCAATAAGGTGGAATTCCTTGATAGATTAAAGGAGCGTATCGCGAACAAACTGGAACATCGAGAGAAAAGGCAAAAAAAAAATTAATTCTCAGCATGTCTTATTTTCGACTGAAACGTGGTGAGAATTAGAGGAAAAAATTCTTATCTTTTCGTGCCCAAAATCAGAAGGTCTGCATGATTTTTGTAACAATTTCTATGTCGGACGGTCGATCGACTCCATGGGTTTGATATTCAGTCGTTACGACATGAATGGGGATACCGTGTTCCAGTAAGCGTAGTTGTTCTAGTTTTTCTTTTTGTTCAAGCACTCCGTGCTGGAGATTAATAAAGCTTTCCAGCGTTCGCATCCGGAAAGCATAAATGCCGATATGCGCCAGATAGCCATTATTTTTCCCGTCTTGAGGGAATGGAATAGGGGCTCTGGAAAAATAAAGAGCCCGACCTTTTCTATCGAGAACGACTTTCACAACGTCGGCATCAACTGCTTCTTTGGCCTTGATTTTGCGGGCAAGAGTGGTCACCTGCACATCCTGAGAACGAAAAGGTTGAACAAGTTGATCGAGCATGGCAGGTTCAAGGGTTGGTTCATCACCCTGAATATTGACTACCACAGCATCAGGAGAAACCTGCAGTATCCGGGCGGCCTCCAGAACCCTTTCCGTGCCGCAGGTATGCCTACTACTTGTCATTAAAACAGGAACATCCATTTTTTGAGCGGCGGTTTGAATACGCTGGTCATCAGTTGCCAGGACTACTTGATGTAACAGGTTGCATCTGCGGGCGCGTGTATAGACATGCCAAAACATCGGTCTCCCAAGGATCAGCGCTAATGGTTTTCCTTCAAAGCGAGTTGAGGCAAAGCGGGTAGGGATGATTCCGTAACAATCGGGCAGAGAATTCATGGTTGCTGGATGTTTGGCGAAAAATTTGAATGAATAGTAATATTCGACGTGAATTTTTTGATCCCCATTTATAATGGGATTAGACTGTAATAGCAAGTTATCAATGATAATATGGAGGAAAGCAATGAAAAAATCGCTCGGATCCAACACCCTCGTCTACCCGGCACCCGTCTGGGTAATTGGCACTTATGATCAAAACGGTAAGGCTAATGTGATGACAGCCGCCTGGGGGGGAATATGCTGTTCAAAACCTCCCTGTGTTGCTGTTTCACTGCGGGAAGCAACATGGAGCCATGGGTGTATTCTGGCCCGTAAGGCTTTTACTGTTAATGTCGGAAT
>QKJV01000219.1 GCA_003249165.1 Desulfobulbaceae bacterium
CGGTGGTTCGTACTCGGTTACCTCTGCTTCAACCAGGAACCCAAAAGTAGTGAATCGGAAACGTGCACCAAGGCTTAACTCTGGCCCCGTACCATCGTGAAAAATGATATCCGAAGCGTTGGAGTAATAGATTGGCCATTCCGAGCTGTTATTTAGATGTGGCCACACATCGATCATGCTCAGGTTTGGGATAATGACTTCATTACAAACATAGTTGTCTGTAGTTCCTGGCGTATATGATTCTGGCCATTTAATAGCGTTCATGTTAATTTATCCTTTTCAGTCAATTCTTTAAAAGCGCAATCAATTTTATGAAACACAGAAAAACTGGTTAAAATTTATATTGCAGTTTCATTTGGTGTTTTTGCGACACAATTCAAGATAAACAGCAGCCATATCCATTTTTGCAAAACCGTATTTTTTTGCTAAAGAATATGTTGATCTTGCCTTACTTGTCAGTGGTAAATCAAGTTGCAGAGAACAAATTTCTTGATCTATCAGACCAAGGTCCTTATCCATAAGTTCCAACATGAAGGCCGATGGAAATTCTTTATTCCTGAACATCTCTATTTTTGTCTGGAACAATCCGGTATTCATGCCGGAGTTGGATATCATTTCAAAGACGTTTTCCAAATCCAGCCCAGCGTTTTCGGCAAATAGAAGCGTTTCGGCTATTCCTTGACCTGTGATAGCCAGGAGCTGATTAATAACCAGTTTTGCCTTACTGCCGTTGCCAACATCACCGAAGTAAATGGTCTTCTTACCCAATACATCGAAGAACTGGTCGAGGGACGTTGTATCTGCTGCGCTTGCACCGGCAAGAACAACAAGCTGTGATGTTACGGCAGCACCGACCGAGCCGGAAACCGGTGCATCGATATACATCCCACCATTGTTCCTCACCATTTCAGCGAACTTGCGGGTCTCTCCAGGGGCGATCGTACTCATATCGATGACAATCTTGCCTGGTCCAATTCCCCGTAGAACACCATTTTCCCTGGTAAGAACCTCATGGATGGCATCCGCATTTGTCAGCATAAGAAAGGTGACGTCTGAATCCATAATCACGGACAGGGGGGAAGAATGCTCAAAGGCTCCTATACTCACTAATGAAGAAGCCTTTCCTTTAGTGCGGTTATAGACCTGCATGTCGAAACCAGCCCTTTGCAGGTTTGTTGCCATGGGGGTTCCCATAGCTCCCAAGCCGATCCATCCAATCTTTTTCATCGCTTGAACTCCTTTGTAATTGAGCTAATTGTCATGATAATAATTTTGCGCCCGGTAGTAGACCGGTCGTCTTGTTTTTGGTGTAAAAAAATTCCCTTTGTCTTCAAGGCAAAAGAATCGAGGAAAACAGAATATCGATAAAAATACGTAGTGAGTGCGGTGACTGCATGACCTTGGCTCTAAGGATTGCCCCTTCCCAACCGGCAAGGATAAATTCGGCCAGGGCGTCACACTCGATCTCTTTGGCAAGATCACCTTTTTGCTGCGCTTCATGCAGGCACTCATTGAACATTTTTTGCCAACTACGAAAGATCGACTCGATTCGTGAACGAAATCGGTCATTTTGGTCGGCTAACTCCTGTCCGAGATTGCCGACTAAGCATCCTCTACTGCAATTATTTTCTGCAAGATGTTCGAGGCTATGCTCCATATAATTGCGCATTCTTTGCAAAGGAGGAAGCGCAGTATCGCCAAAGAAGGTTTCAAGTTTTGAGTCGTATTCGTCAGCAAATTTATCAATAATTGCGAGGCCAAACTCTTCCTTACTCTTGAAATAGTTATAAAATGACCCCTTGGGGATTCCGGCTTTTTTTAAGACAGGATCAATCCCCGTAGCATTGAATCCGTTGCTGCTTATCAGCTCGGTGCCAATTTCCAGAATTTCTGTTCGTTTGTCTCGCTTTTTCATGAATCAAATAGTAGACCGGTCGTCTTGTTTTGTCAATGTGGAATTATTCATAGAGTTAAACATTATGAATATCCATGTTATTTCATGTGGTTGGCTTGAAAGATTGGGCCATTTTTACTAAATGAAAAAAAATAGAATACTTAAACGATCCTTCTCATTCGCGTTTATTTTCAGGCCAGGGTTACGTTTACGATTAAAGATGGTCTTCTTGGGGCCTGCTCACGAAAAGGAAAAAATCACATGGCAAGGGGGAGAGAGTTGGGCTGACGGAATTTTCGGCGGTTGCGGCTTTATCCAACCCCTTATTCGCGTTTGATGTAAGTCCGTTTGCAATTAATGTGGGGCTAGCCTCATTTATATTCGCATATAATGCGAAACCAAATCGATCATGTTCGCAAGCCGCTACAGCTACTTTAAACCTGGAAGGACGTTGTGGCAGTTAGTACAATTGAGAGAGCGACTCTATCAGGGATGCGCACCATCTATTGTTTGGTTTTATTTCGATAAATGTCGAAATATATTGCCTCTTAAGTATATTTGATCTATTTTGTTTCGATATCAATCGAAACAAAAGGAGAAGAAATGGAGGCTGAACAGAGTTTGACCATTCTCAAAGCACTGGCCGATACCTCGCGACTGACCATTGTTGGCTTGCTCGTCGAGCGATCCCAATATGTGGAAGAGATCGCTCAACGGCTCGCCCTAGCCTCGTCGACAGTGTCGTTCCACCTGAAAAAATTGGAAAAGGCTGGCATAATTCGAAGCCGGAAAGAACAGTATTATGTGGTGGTTGAGGCCAATCAACCATTGCTTGATACAACTCTAAAAGATCTGGTGAGTATCTCCGGTGCCCTTAAGAATAAGGGCGAGCAGCGCCTGGAAAAGTACCGTAACAAGGTGTTGGACACCTTTTTTCGACATGGAATATTGGAACGGTTGCCAGCACAACATAAAAAAAGGCGCATGGTTCTTGAAGAGTTTGCCTTGCATTTCGAACCTGGTCGCCGTTACCAGGAGATAGAGGTAACAGGTGTGATCCGACCTCTCTTCGACGATTATTGTGTTATTCGCCGCTTGCTCATCGATGAGAAACTTCTGAAGCGCGAAGGAACGACGTACTGGCGCGAATGCGAAGATTGTCAAGGCGCAAAACCTCGGGTGACAGGCCGTGCAGGTGCATCGCCGATGGACCAACAGGCGTTAACGCTTAAGACAGCAGTGTTACCAAAGCATCAGGCTGGAGTTTACCAGTTGCAAAACACGATCAACGGCAAGCTGTATATAGATACTAGCGTAAATATTGATGGAACTCGCACCAGTAAGCTCTTTCAACTCAAAATGGGCAAGGCTGTTTTTAATCGCGCCATACAGAAAGATCTCAAGGAACATGGCGCCTCGGCCTTTACCTTTTCCGTGCTTGAAGTTTTGCCCGAAGGAACACCGGAGGTGTTGCTTGAACGGCAACTGCTAGCATTGAAAACGCAATGGATGGAGCGACTACAGCCATTTGGCGACAAAGGATACAACAGCCGCAAGGGGTTTGAAAGGAATCTACAGGCCGTGACCCATTACCAAGATACCCAGGAGGGTGCTCAATAGCATCCCTCCTGTTCTGTTTACCTAGGGAACATCGATGTTACCAAAGCCAAGGAGGAAACCGCCCCCTCCCCCGATATTTGCCAGGCAGAGAGCATAGCGGTGATTATATTCCCCCCATCACATGCAGCCATTTTTTGACTATGGCCGCAGAAATATTTCAAATTGAACCAGGAAAGCATCATGAAGAAATTCGTTATGGCAGGCGCTGCCATGGCGGCAATCCTTTTATCCCTTTCGGGCTGCTATTGGCCAGGACCTTGGCATCATCATCATGACCGTGGCGGTGACAGATACGAGCGGAATGATTCAAGAGGCGGTTACGACCATGACAGGTTTAGCGATCATTATGACCGAAGGTAAAGTTGCTTATTGGACCTGAACTCATTTTTATTATCGGCGAAGAGCTAAAGGAGTCCCACAGGCGGATATCGAAACGATTACCTGTTTAGCATTCGAAAATTTTCAGGTGTCACAATGAAAGCCTTCTCGGAAGCGGGAGGGCTTTTTTTGTGTATCACAATCGCTTACAATTGATACCAAAGCATGCTTCTTAATAATTGGTGAGGTTGAAAAGGAGCTCAGGCCATGAGGACCTTCACGGATTACAACCCGACTAGGGAAGAAGTTGATGCCATTTTCGGCGATCCTGACGACAAGGAAACAACGGAATATATCAAGTTCATAGAGGGGACAGACAGTGAAAAATTCGAAATTGCCAGGCTTCTGGTTGGTCGTGGTAAAAACGAGGAAGCACTAAAAATAATTGCCACCATTGAGGATGAAGTCTACAGGGAAGACATGAGGATGGTTATCAAATCCTGGATCGCTTTTCCTGGTGAGACTTTGTGGTAAAGATCAGTGGCCCCGATTTTTAGATGGCTATTGGAAATCTCAGTCGATTTTGCGCAGACAGAATTTGCGATGTTTTCCTGGTTATGAGAGGTGCTGTGAAAATGTCTCGACTATGAAAACTTGAATTGAAGGGTAAACAGTATCATTGTCTGGCAGAGCGGGCTGGATCATATGTCTATTTTTCACTCATAATGCTAAGGCGGCCAGGGGAATTGAGTATTTTCCACAATTAACTGTTGGTAAAAAAACAATGTCCCATTCTCGCAATTTAGTTCGACAGCTCATTGAAGCCCCCCTGCTGGTACAGTTTGTCCAACAGCTTGAGCCAGAACATCTTGTCCGACTTGTACGTCATATTGGCGTGGAGGATGCTGCAGATGTGATAGCCCTTGTCCCTTCACGGCAGCTTTCTGCTATTTTTGACGAAGCCTTCTGGAAAAACAACACCCCCGGGACAGCAGAGCGATTTGATCCCGAGGAATTTGCATTGTGGTTGGAAATTTTGTACGAACACTCCGAAAAAGCTGTGCAGAGCATCCTTGCAGAAATGGATGATGAATTACTGACACTCGGTATGGCAGAAAACCTGCTGGTTGTAGATTACGAATCAATTTCCCTTAGGATGCTTGGTACGAAAAGGTTTATTGAGGACGACCTGCTGGATAAAGTGATTGAAGGCGAACATTGCCTGGAATGGGGCGATTTTTTCATCATCTCAAAAAAGAGCCGCGCCTGGGATACGCTGATTGCTGTGCTGGTTGACCTTGACGCCGAAGCCCCGTCCCGAGTTCAGCGAATTCTGCAGAATATTCTGTATATCACCACCGAATATATCGAAGATAACGGAGGGCTCTATTCCGTTCTCAGTAGCGGCGAAATGTTGGAAAGCGATCTGGCTGCCGGACGGGAAGAACGAAAAACAGCACGAGGGTTTGTTTCACCCGAATCAGCTAGTGCGTTCCTGCAACTTGCACAAAAAACACCTGTTGAAACACTTATGGCTGCAAAGGAGCACGATTACCTGACCCGTGCATACTTCAGGACCTTTTATGCCGAGCAAATACCACCGGAAAAAAGGCAGAAAACAAACAGAAACGAACTGCTTGCCTCTATTCGCAGAGAAATGTCTGAAATGTTCCGGCAATTGAAGAATGCGCAGGTTATTGAATCTACAGATAATCCTGTCCTGTGGCCAGATCATGTATCCACTATTTCAGATTCGAGGCCGCTGGAACTGCGAAGTCTCTTCTTACAGATGGCCCAAGACAACCCGGCACGTTATGCCGATTGTCTGCTCGAACTGAATTACCTTGCAAATGTCCTTGTTGCAGCCTGGGAAGTCGATGGCAGAAAAATGTATCCAGTTGATGCTGCCACTAAAACGCTGGAACTCTGCAATGAAGGTATCAAAAAACTGCTATTGCAGAAGCAGCAAACAAACCGAACAGCTTTCATTGAAATTCTTATGAAAGAAAGTCCGGTGAAACTTTTTCAGATAGGCTGGAATTTTGAGGCCAACGGCTGAAGAAAACAATACCTAATAATTTCTTAGAATCTACCTATTGACAAGTTGGCAGTTCTCTTGTACTCGGTTTTATGTAATTCAATCCGTTTAGGAGATTTTATGTTCACCAATTCAATTGATCTTGTGCTGTACGTTACCGGGAAAACCGTAGCGTAACCAGACAGACGATTGATACCACATCAGCAGCGGCAGATTCGGGCTCCACTCCGAAGCTGTACCCGGTTGCTCTTCCTTCTTGGTTCTGTCGAACCTCTGCAATATTTTTGCGCCTTTTTTCCGGTAACTGTTCTTCCGTTTTATTCTCACGCTTGACGAGCTCTCGAATTCGGTTTTTCCGTATTCCGTATTTTCGGCCTGCTCTCAGCTGTGCATACAACACAACAGGGAAAAATATATGCAAAAATCACAAGAAAACAGCCAGATAAATAAAAATTCGTTTTTATCCAGACTGACAAAACTGGGATGGTCCCCATTTTTTCAACAACAATACGAAAATTCAGCTCTCGACTCTGCCCCGGCAAGAGTAGTCGGGGTGCACAGGCATGTGTTTTCAGTAATGCAAGGAGATGAAGTATTCCACGTTTCGCTGGCCGGTCGGCTGTATAACCAGGCAACTGGAATATATCCGGTCGTTGGCGACTGGGTGCTAGTGAACGAACAGATTATTACAAACATATTTACAAGAAATAATCTGTTGTCCAGAAAGACTGCCGGAAGAAGATCCGGCCGGAAAGCTGAACTCCATGACGAACAGGGAATAGCAGCCAACCTTGATTTTGCCTTTATCGTCTGCGGCCTTGATAGGGATTACAACCCCGCAAGGATCGAGCGATACCTCACGCTTGTCTATCATTGCGGTATTGAACCGGTCATTTTACTCAGCAAATCTGACCTGCAGCACCCCCCGGATCAATTTGTATGCGAGGTGGAGGCCATTGCTCCCGGTGTGCCGGTTTATCCCCTGTCACTATATGACACCGATTCGGTGACTCGTGTTGCGACGATGCTCTATCCACACCGGACGGCTGCCCTTATTGGTTCATCAGGTTCAGGAAAATCTACCCTGATCAATCAGCTTGCGGGAAAGGACATCAGGCACACCCAGTCAGTCGGGGAAAGGGTCGGAAAAGGCAGGCATACAACAACAAGCCGTGACCTGTTTCTTCTGCCCGAGGGTGGAATGGTAATTGATAATCCGGGCATCAGGGAAATCGGCCTCTCTAGACAACTAACTGACAGTAGGAACGTATTTCCTGATATTGAGTCACTAGCTGAACAATGTAGGTTCAGCAATTGCACACATACCTGCGAACCTGGATGTCGGGTACTTGAAGCTATAGCCACAGGAGAAATATCCTCCAGACGGTTGAACAACTATACCAAGCTAAACGATGAACTCGACTACATCCGCGAGCGTCAAAACAAAAGCGCCGACAGAGTAGAAAAAGAACGGTGGCAGCATATTTCAAAAAAAGTGAAAAATTTCAAAAATAGGAAAAATCAACAATGGAAATAATGTATGCAAAACCAGTACATAAAAAAGACCTGCAGCATCTCCACCAACAAGCCTTCGGAGTCGCTAACAGTAAGGAGAAAGGAGCGGTTATCGGTGAGCTTGTAAAAAGTTTGCTGGCAGACCCGACTGCCGAACCGCGCCTCTCACTGATCGCTGTTGAGCAGAACACCGTGGCAGGTCATATTTTGTTCACCAGGGTACATATTGAAGGAGTTTCAGGCAATATTGTAGCTCAAATCCTTGCGCCTCTTGCCGTGCATCCTGATTTTTAGGCAAGAGGTATAGGCGGAAAATTGATTATGAATGGTCTGGATGTACTTCGACTATCAAAAATACAATTCGTTTTTGTTTTGGGGCATCCCGGCTACTACCCACGTTGCGGGTTTACTCTGGTAGGTGCTTGCGGCTTTGAGGCCCCCTATCCCATTCCGGAAGAACATTCCGCAGCCTGGATGGTACAGCAACTCACGCCCGGTATTATCGGCACCATAAAAGGAAAAGTCCGCTGCGCAGAAACATTGCACCAGCCTGAACATTGGCGGGAATAAAGGAGAAGGTAACCTGCTCAGGAATAACACCCGAGCAGGTTACCATATAGGACAGCGTTTAGAGGTGAGCATTGACAATATAAAAATGCCTCAATTGGTGGTTGTAAGCCGGAACCGCCGAATTTTCCGGCATGCGTGCAAAGTCAGCAATGGTGCAGATTGACGCCAAACATCTGTTTTCCGACAGAAGGCTGACCTGCAGCAACAAAACCAAATCTAAGCCATATTTTTTATACGAAAAACTCTGTCGGAAAGATATAGTGTACGGAAAATCCTAACAGGAGGTTTTCCGTTTATGTTGATCGGCTACATGAGGGTTTCGTCGGATTCGGATCGGCAAAGTACAGACCTGCAGCGTGATGCACTCTTGAAAGCTGGGGTTGATGTCAGGAACATTTTCGAGGATCGAGCCTCGGGAGCCAGGGATGATCGAACTGGGCTGAGTAAGGCGCTGGAATATGTCAATCCAGGTGATGTGTTTGTTGTCTGGAAACTAGACCGCCTTGGGCGATCCCTGACCCATTTGATTTCCATTGTGAATGAATTGCGGGAAAAACAGGTCGCCTTTTGTTCTCTCACCGAGAACATGGATACCAGTACGCCGT
>QKJV01000406.1 GCA_003249165.1 Desulfobulbaceae bacterium
ACTGAAGAAGCTTATTCGACCATTTATTTTGCGCCGTATAAAATCAGACGTTCTTGATGAGCTGCCGAGCAAAACAGAGATTACCCTTGATGTACACCTGAGCCCTGAAGAACAGCATTTTTATGAGGCTCTCAGGCAGAACGCACTGGACATCCTGGAAAAAAATACCGACAAGAAAGGCCGTCATCTCCAGATTCTTACCGAGATCATGCGTCTTCGTCAGGCATGCTGCAATCCGCGACTTATTGATCCGAACACCTCGATTGCCAGCGGTAAGCTTGAAATTTTCAGCGCCGTCATTGAAGAGTTGCTCGGCGGTCGCCATAAAGCGCTGGTCTTCAGCCAGTTTATCGGTCACTTGCATATTCTTCGTGAGTATCTTGATGAACGGGGCATCAGCTATCAGTATCTTGACGGTAGCACCAGCTCCAAGCAGCGGAAACAGAGGGTTGACGCATTCCAGGCAGGCGAGGGGGATCTCTTCCTGATCAGTCTGAAAGCAGGCGGCCTCGGCCTCAACCTGACTGCGGCCGACTATGTACTGCACATGGATCCATGGTGGAACCCTGCCATTGAAGATCAGGCCTCAGACCGTGCCCACCGTCTCGGACAGACCAGGCCGGTCACCATTTACAGGCTGGTTTGCAAGAACACCATTGAAGAGAAGATCGTCAAGCTGCACCAGGAAAAACGCGATCTTGCCGGCAGTCTGCTTGAAGGCAGTGATCTGAGCGCAAAACTGAGCTCTGAAGACCTGCTCGACCTGCTTCGCGAATCATAATAACTCGCTCTGCTATATACTACCCTGTCGGTATGCGTATAAACGCTGCCGACAAGGGCAATCATCCTTATTCCTGGCCTTCGACTTCCACCAGCTGTTTGAGAATAAGCCCGTAAAACCTTCTTGAATTGCCTTCAAATACCCAGCCGAGATGGCTGAGACATTCTGAGCAGACCACAGGCGTCCAGACCATCGAGGCAAACCAGCTGAATTCACTGCTCGGCCTGCCCACCGGATTGCAGCTGTAGGCTTGTCTGAAACAACCTATTTCAAAAACCGCCCCGGAAGGGTTGAAAAAAGTATGACGATGGGACTGATCAATTACCGTCCTGTGTTCTGCGCTGGTAATATGGCAAGAGCAAGTTTTACAGATCAGGCGTTTTTGCCTGCGATAGACGGGTTGATCATCGGAATAAACATGGGGCACAGCTATCCTCTGCTTTTTTCGATGACGAAAAAGCAGAGGTAGTGTTTGAGGAACTGACAGGTGAGACAAAGAGTGCTGCATGAACCAAACTCCTTTTACGTCTTCTGCCTCCGGCGAATCAGTGCCGGTTTAACTGCTTACTTACTTCCTGTAATAGTCGACAATAGCGTCAACAAGATCAGGAATTGTAAACTGCTCCGGCTGCAGATCAACCTGAAGGCCGTTATCTGTAACCGTTTTCCCTGTAATGGGGCCGATTGATGCGATTTTAACGCCATCAAGCAGCTTTCGCAACTCTTCCTGGCTCCCAGCATTCACCATACTGAGAAAATTTCTTACCGTTGAAGAAGATGAAAAGGTAATCATATCGACATCTTTCTTCTCAAGCTCTTCGCGAAGCGCTTCTTTTCTGTCTTCCGGCAGCACGTTTTTATATACAGGCGCAACTGTTACCCTGGCGCCTGCTCCCCTGAGGGTTTCAGGCAGTATTTCACGGCCATGCAGAGCTCTTGGAATAAGGATATTACGTCCTTCAACCCCCTGATCAAGAAGGCTCTGCGCCAATCCCTCTCCGGTAAAAGTAGGCGGAATAAGGTCGGCATTAAGGCCGTATTTATGCAGCAGATCAGCGGTGCTTTTTCCGACGACGCCAATGGATGGCCCTTTCAGATCGCGGGCATCAAGCCCTTTGTCATACATCCGCTTGAAAAAGTATTTGATGGAGTTGAGCGAGGTAAACAAAATCCAGTGATACTCATCAATACACTCGAACTCCGAATCGAGAATATCATACGAATCAGCAGGTTCAATATTGATGGTTGAGCACTCGATGGCATTGGCGCCCTGCTCTTCCAGAGCCGCAACAAGATCACTTGCCTGCTCTCTTGTGCGGGTGACGATAATTTTTTTGCCGAACAACGGCCGTTTTTCATACCAGTTAATGGTATCACGCAGCGAAACAACCTCTCCGACAATAATCAGACTTGGTGGGGTAATGTTATTTTCTTTTACCACTTCGGCAATATTTTCCAGAGTCCCGACAACGGAGCGCTGCTCAGGAGTGGATGCCCATCGAACCACTGCAACCGGAGTTTTCGGGTCACGTCCGTGGCTGATCAGGTTTTCAACGATGATCGGCAGGTTTTTGATTCCCATGTAGATAACAAGAGTTCCTACACCGGTGGCCAGTTTCGACCAGTCAACGTTTGAGCGTTCTTTGTTCGGGTCTTCATGGCCGGTGATAAAAGCAACCGACGCGGTGAAATCACGATGGGTAATAGGAATACCTGCATAGGTCGCTGCAGCTGTTGCAGAAGTTACACCCGGCACAATCTCAAACGGGATATTGACATCAAAGAGCTCCTGAATCTCTTCTCCGCCGCGGCCGAAGATAAAAGGATCGCCGCCTTTGAGACGAACCACCACTTTGCCTGCCTTGGCCTTATCAACCAGGATCTGATTAATCTGATCCTGTGGTACAGGATGACGGACGCCGCCTTTCTTGCCGACATAAATCAACTCTGCATTCGGCGCAGTGTGCTTCAGCAGTTTTGAGCTGGCCAGATAGTCATACACTACCACTTCAGCCTTCTCAAGAAGGTACTTACCACGAACGGTGATAAGACCAGGATCTCCGGGGCCCGCCCCGACAAGATACACTTTACCCAATTTTTCTTTTTTTTCTTGATTACTCATGATACCCGATACAGTCTTTAAGACTGTACTCATTGTTCCATTCAGACACTCCGGCCCTTTTTACGTCTTTTGGCCCTTATCAATCAGAATGGCTAAAAAAAATAAAGACCCGCCCATAATTGATTACGGCCGGGTCCAATTGTCTGAGAAAATTCTACAGTCCTCAGTTAATTCAGAGCTTATAATTAATCAAGCTGCTTCATGAGAGCTTCGGTTACCTCTCCAATGGAAACAGAACCATCAACAGAGATAACTTTGGTATCGCTTCCTTTGAAGTAGTTAACAGCTGCCATGGTTCCAGTGGTCTCATCGTAGTAGATGTTGTGACGCTTGTCGATTGCAGCCTCGTCCTGATCATCAGCACGAGTAGAAAGGGAACCGCCACAAACACGGCAAACCAGAACACCGTCTTTCTCAACAGGTTTGATAGCATCGAAAGCGATATGGTTTGGATGGTTGTTGTCGTTAGCACAAAGACGACGGCCCATGATACGATCTTTAGCGATCTGACGATCAAGAACGATCTCAACTACGTAGTCAAGCTCAATACCAGCCTCTTTGAGGTTGTTGGCAAGGGTGATAGCCTGATCTTTGGAACGTGGGAACCCGTCAAGGATCCAACCGTCTTTACAGTCATCTTTCTGAAGACGAGCGATCATCATAGGGATGGTGATATCATCCGGTACAAGGTCACCGCGATCGATGTATTCTTTAGCAGCTTTACCAAGCTCGGTACCGCCACCAATGTGCTCTCTGAAGATAGCGCCGGACTCGATGTGAGGGATATCGTATTTTTTCTGTACAATAGCACCTTGAGTACCTTTACCACTGCCGTTCGGTCCGAAAAATAATAAATTCTTACCCATAATTCCGTCTCCTTTTCTTGCGTTGTAGGAAAAACTTCTAAAACCTAAAAACCTAGTACTTATAAAAAATTAAAGTGAGAAAAAGCTTTGTCTGAACACAGCGCTTTCTCACTGTAAATATCCGGATTTTCCCGATCTTTACGGGATGGAAACCGTAAAATCTCCACAGAATTCACGATTATAGCCGAAATGAGTGCCTGAGGCCAGAAAAATTATATCTGCTTATATTTTGACTTTAATATGGAAAGGATGTACTTTTTCCCGATTCAATGTGCAGATAAGTGGTGTTTATCGATCAGAATTGCACAAACGAGTGGATCGGGCTCCTGCCCGCTTGACCGGCCTGAAACATCAATCACTCAGAGCCATAGTATTTCAAAAATAATCAGACAGTTACAGCTATGAAAAAAATATGTGTTGGTATAATTGGTTTTGGTACCGTGGGCAGCGGTCTTGCCCAGGCGCTCTATGAGCAAAAAGAAAGAATCAAACAGCGTATGGGAGCGGAGGTAGTACTGACCCACATTGCAGATATCAGTGCAACGAGTCTGCCGGAACAGTTTTCCGATGTGATCCTGACTAAAGACGCCAATGACCTGTTCACCAACCCTGATATTGACATAGTAGTCGAACTGATTGGCGGTATGGAACCGGCAAAAACCTTTCTCTTAAAGGCAATTGCCAACGGCAAACACGTTATCACCGCCAACAAGGCCCTGCTTTCCGTACATGGCAAAGAAATCTTCGAAGCCGCAGTGAAGCAAAATGTTGAAGTCGGTTTTGAAGCAAGTGTCGGCGGCGGCATCCCTGTCATCAAGGCACTCAAGGAGGGCCTGGTGGCCAACCGCATCAATTCCATCAAAGGCATAATGAACGGTACGGGCAACTACATTCTTACCCAGATGACCGACCACGGGACGCCCTTTGCCGAGGTGCTGAAAACCGCCCAGGAACTTGGCTATGCCGAAGCGGACCCGACCTATGATGTAGAAGGTATCGATACCGCACATAAACTTGCTATCCTTATGTCAATTGCCTACGGCCTCAATGTGAACCTTGATCACATCACCACCGAAGGTATTTCCAACATCGAGCCGGTGGACATCAATATCGCCCGTGAGTTCGGCTATCGCATCAAACTGCTTGCCATCAGCAACAACCACGGCGATCACGTTGAAGCCCGTGTCCATCCGACCATGGTTCCTGAAAATCATATGCTGGCAACAGTAAACGGTGCATTTAATGCTATTCATTTCAACGGCGATACGGTGACCGATGTTATGCTTTACGGCCCGGGCGCAGGCATGAGGCCGACCGGAAGTGCGGTTGCAGCTGATGTTGTCGATATCGGTAGAAACATTCTGGCCGGCGCAGTCAACCGTGTCCCTGCCCTTTCCTACCAGCCTGAATTCATGAAAGAGCCGAAGATCACGCCAATGGGTGAGTTGAGCTGTCCATTCTATTTCAGAATCACCGCGCTGGATCAGCCGGGAGTACTCTCTGATATTGCGGGGATATTCGCCAAACACAATATCTCGATCAAGTCTGTGGTTCAAAAAGGCCGCGGCCAAAAAGAGCCTGTCTATATCGTGTTCAGAACCCATGTGGCCCTTGAGGCAGATGTTATTGCAGCAATTGCAGAAATCGATGCCCTTGAGACCTGTACAGCACCAACCATCAAAATCAGGGTTCTTTCTGAAAACGAATAATAGAGCATATGAAATATCTTATTCTTGTCGGGGACGGTATGGGCGACCATCCCGTTCCCGAGCTTGGCAACAAAACACCGCTTGAAGCAGCAAACATCCCGACTATTGACGCGCTGTGTCAAAAAGGAGAGTTTTTTCTCTCTCATACAGTTCCTGACAGTCTGCCGCCGGGCAGCGATGTAGCCAACCTGTCACTGCTTGGCTATGACCCGGAAAAATATTACACCGGCCGCGCTCCGCTTGAGGCCGCCTCCATGGGTGTAGAACTGGCTGCGGACGAAACAGCTTTCCGATGCAATATGGTAACCCTGAAGCACCATGATGACGGAAGCGTTACCATGGTTGACTTTGCCGCAGGCCACATTACCAGCGAAGAAAGCCACCAGCTGATCGCTGCCCTTGAGGCAGAGTGCGCCAATGGAAAATTCTCGTTTAAACCAGGTATCAGCTACCGCAATCTGGTGGTATTAAAGGGCGACTATCCCGATCTTCGTCCGGTACCACCCCACGACCACATTGGAAAAGACGTTACCGAACACTGGAATCGGTACATGGCGGATCCCGAATGGAAATCCCTGCTTGAAAAAGTCGGTAAAACTCTTGCCGCTCACCCGGTCAACCAAAAGCGTATTGCAGCAGGAAAACTCCCGGCCAATATGGTCTGGCTTTGGGGAGAAGGCAAAATGCCGAGCCCTCCAACCCTACATGAACGCTTCGGCATAACCGGTATCATGGTAAGCGCGGTCGACCTGCTCAAAGGTCTCGGCGTTGTCGGCGGCATCGATGTTGCCCAGGTAGAAGGCGCAACAGGCTATATCGACACGAACTACGAGGGTAAGGCGCTGGCTGCCATCGAAAGCCTCAAAACAACCGATTTTGCCTTCGTCCACCTTGAAGGCCCCGATGAAGCCGGTCATCAGGGACTGCCGAAAGACAAAATCCAGGCAATTGAAGATTTTGACAGCAAGATTGTCAAACGCATAATCGAAAGTCTGAGAGAAGACGGAGAAGAATTCAGGGTTGTTGTCACCATGGATCACTTTACTCCTCTTGAAATCCGTACCCACTCCAGAGAACCCGTTCCGACTCTTCTTTATGATTCACGGGAAAACCAGATACCTTCCAATCGCAACTTCAGTGAAAAAGAGGCTTTTGCCCATGACAAGGAGATGAATAATCGGCTTAATCATGGATATCAACTGATTGAGAAGTTACTGGAAAAGGCGTAGGCCCATGGAGAGAACACACAGAACAACCGTTCGGGTGATCTACGGAGACACAGATGCAGGTTCGGTGGTATATAATGCCAATTACCTGCGCTACTTCGAAATCGGTCGAACGGAACTGATGCGCGACTGGATCTGTTCCTACAGTGAAATTGAGAAAATGGGTTTCATTCTGCCGGTAACCGAGTGCCACCTCCGTTACAAGGCACCGGCTTTTTATGACGATCTGCTGATAATCGAAACCACAATAGCGGAAGTCAGCCGGATCAAGTGTAAATTCAACTTCAGAATTTTACGGCAGGACGGGGAGCGAGAGAAACTGCTGGTCAAAGGTTATACAATTCATGCCGCCATCGACAGAACAGGCAAATTGACCAAACTGCCGGATGATATCATTCAGAAAATCAGTGAGCGGACTTTGGAAACCGACTAAATCAGCTTGAAATTTAAACTTGTTGTAATTTTCCACCAAAGGGCCTGCAGAGTATCATTCTGCAGGCCCTTTGCTCGTTTACTAGATCAAATATGGAAAGCTGTAAATGTGTGGCAAATTCACTGTTGTTTTATAATTTGCCAATGAGTTCTTGCAGTCAATTTTTAGCTGATGCATGTTTAAACAAGCGTCCAACCAGTTTTTAGATTCATTTCGATAAAAACAAACCGCCGCTTTATTATCAACCGCGCCCCAAGTCAATATTAACTCATTGAACTTAGTTCAAAAAGAGCAAAGCGACCTCAAATCTCTCCTTAAAAAGGTCTATCAAATTTACAAAGCCGTAAAGTTTTCCGTTGACAATAAAATCCATCGATGTATATTGGTCCACGCAACGCGGGGTGGAGCAGCTTGGTAGCTCGTCGGGCTCATAACCCGAAGGTCAGAGGTTCAAATCCTCTCCCCGCTACCAGTTAAATTAAGGGGTTACAGCTTTTCGGCTGTGACCCCTTTTTTATTGGTGTCCATATAGGTGTCTATTAGCGGTTTGTCCCTTCTTTGGCCTTTCCTTTTTTATCCAACGATTTTAGCCAAGATGACTTTCAAGGTTCTGACCACTGCAAATATTCCTTCAACAAATCCGGTTGCCGAGCCCGTCACCTTTATTCTGTTTAGTACAGGAATCATTGGTTTGCTTGGAATATGCAAACGTATCAACTGATTACGATATCTACTTCTAAAATCTCTCAAACTAAAATCAGATAGATCATAAATATCTGTAGTTTCATTTTCGCAAAAATGCGGACATGACCTAGACATCTTTTTGCCTTTAAAGCTATTATTTAAGAGAGATTACGTTTTTTAGAATCCTTTTTACTTTTTTTCTCTGCTTTTATGGAAGATATGGCAAAATCTGTGAATATTATAAAAAATATTCTTTTCCTCTTCTTGCTCTCCGGCCTCTATCTCGCTCTATTCATCTGCCTTTACCTTCTCCTTAAATCACCAGCTGTTACCATAGTAAGCATCTTGTTTGTAAGCTATGTATCATGGATGAGAGGAACAATTGCAGGACTGACTTTGACAATGTTCAATTTCTTCTGGAATGCAATCGTCTTCAATTTTATGTCGCATGGAGAACCATTTTCACTAGAGGCTTCCATCAGTATTGGTGTCCATATTGGAATCGCCTGCCTGCTTGGCTTGTCCGGAAAGCTTTCAAGAGATCTCAAAAAGGAAATGGAAATCCGAAAACAAACAGAGGCAAAGCTCATCAACTATCAGAATGAACTCGAACAACGTGTTGAAGCACGTACTCAAGAACTTTCCAAAACCAACGAAAAGTTACGACATGCAGAAAAAATGCAAGCAATTGGTCAATTAGCCGGGGGCGTGGCTCACGATTTCAACAATATGTTAGCTGTAATCTTGGGTTATACTGAATTAATTCTAGAAGACACATCGCCTGGACAGCCTAATTATATAGAATTAAAAGAAATTCAAAATGCTGCGCTACACTCATCCGAAATTACCAGAAAACTTCTGGCATTTGCCCGCAAACAAACCATTGCACCCAAGATTCTTGATCTAAACAAAACAGTCGAAGGAATGATACGAATGCTGCAGCGACTCATAGGAGAGTCCATTGACCTGAGCTGGTTGCCGGGGAAAGATCCGGCGATGATCAAAATAGATCCATCCCAAATTGATCAAATCTTAGCCAATCTCTGTGTCAACGCTCGAGACGCCGTAACTGGCTCAGGCAAAATAATCATCGCAACTGACACTGTCTCCTTCGACGAGGAATTTTGTAGACACCACAAAGATTATGCTCCCGGCGATTATATCCTGCTGTCCGTAAGTGATAATGGCAGTGGTATCGATGATCATGCGTTGAATCACCTCTATGAGCCATTTTTCACGACCAAACAGGTGGAACAGGGGACTGGCCTGGGACTGGCCACGGTCTATGGGATTGTTCAACAAAACAACGGCATAATTGACGTTCAGAGCATACTCGGAAAAGGAACCACCTTCTCCATATATTTTCCCCGCTGTAGCAACAGTGCCGACGTAGTACCAAATCCTGAGAAGAAAATCCTTGCCGAACCAAACCAAGAGACAATACTTCTAGTTGAGGATGAACAGGCAATCTTAAGAATGATAAAAATTATGCTTGAAAGAATTGGTTACAATGTTCTCGCCACGGCAAAACCAACCGAGGCCTTGCGTCTTGTAGAGCAGTATCCCGGCGAAATCCATTTGCTTATAACTGACGTGGTTATGCCGGATATTAACGGTAGGGAGTTGGCGGCACAACTTCTAACAATGCGTCCGGACCTAAAACTGCTTTATATCTCAGGATATCCCGAAAACATCATCGCCAAGCACGGCATGCTCAATGAAGACGTGATTCTAGTACAGAAACCGTTCTCAATTGAAAAACTTGATATCAGCCTGCGTAAATCATTGGGCAGATGAAGATCTGCACAAGTATCTGCAAAACGTTCAACTGAATTGCCGCAAGTTTTATAGACAGGTCTAATTGATCAAAAATAGCTTAATTCTAAGCTCTACAATTTCATAATTTGCTAAAAGTGAACATTACTGCTGAGCATCCCCGTCAAAGGCATAAAACTATCAGACTCAGGTCATGGTGTAGATTACTTTTGACCCTATCTCTGGAGAAGTGGCTCCCATTACCTGAACAACATTCTTTAAAAAGGAAATGGAAACCTGTCCTGTTCATGCTGCCAGCCGTAAGGATGGCAGCAACATGCCATAGACCTCATCCGGTGTAGGAGCTGATATCTCGTCAATCTGTGCAAAACTCAGCAATGTTTCAACCGCCACTGGTACCTATCGTTAACAACGACGATTGAACCGATTGAGAGTAAAAGCACTTAGAATAATAAAGAAATATGCCCATTCAGCATAATAAATTTGTGGTAAAAAGAGAATGAATGATATAATTTCATGTTGAATATAAGGAAATCAGCGCATCTGAAAAATCAGCCTCGTAAAAAACTATTATTTCTCAACCAACCCGGCCCGTTAGCCTGACAGTCTGGAAGAGATACAGTCCGTTGGTATCCCGCGCATGACAACTTTCACAGAAAATATTGCTGAAAATTCCCAGGGCGGTTCCACTGCCTATCAACAGGAATCCGCTCAGACTATCACTGAGCATAAACAAGGCGGCATGGGGCAGCTCCCTGCAACCGCCATCTGCGGCAACGATATAACATCCTCCTGTCTCTATGTATCGGCACTGGCAATCATCTATTCAGGGAAATGGGCTCCGCTGGTGCTGCTCATGGTCGCAGGCGTACTCTTTCTCTATCGGGCAATCTATGCGGAAGTCGTTGGGGCCCTGCCGCTCAACGGAGGAGCCTATAACGCCTTGCTTAACACCACCTCCAAATTCAGGGCATCGGTCGCCGCCTGCCTTACCATTCTTTCCTACATGGCAACGGCAGTTATCTCCGCCAGTGAGGCAATGCATTACATGCATTCCATCCTCCCCGTGGTGCCGGTAGAAATTGCCACCATCGCCCTGCTTGCCTTTTTCATGATTCTCAGCATCATAGGCATAACTGAATCGTCCGTTGTTGCCATTATCATTTTCATTATCCACATTTCAGCCCTGAGCCTACTGCTTCTCATGGGCATCATATTCCTGATGAATAACGGCATATCAACCTTCTCCCTCAACATGGCTACCCCAACCCCAGGGAATATATGGTTTGTGTTGTTTTTTGGTTTCTCGGCATCTCTTCTGGGCATTTCAGGGTTTGAGAGTTCTGCCAACTTTGTCGAAGAGCAAGCCGAAGGTGTTTTCCCTCTCACCTTGCGCAATATGTGGATCGCTGTCAGCTTTTTTAATCCCGTGATGGCGATTCTTGCGCTTGCCCTGGTTCCCATCGGGGATGTTTCGACCCATCAGGACGCCCTCCTTACGCATATGGGCCAAATCTCCGGGGGCAGCTGGCTTGGTCTGGTCGTCTCCATCGATGCGGCTCTGGTTCTTTCAGGTGCCGTGCTTACCAGCTTTATCGGAGTAAACGGCCTTGTGCACAGGATGACCCTGGACAGATGTCTGCCGCAGTTCCTGCTGAAACAGAGCGGCAGAGGAACGACTCACCGCATTATCATTTCCTTTTTCCTGCTCTGTGTTTCAATCCTGGTCCTTACAAAAGGCGACCTCCAGGCGCTTGCCGGGGTCTATACCATCTCCTTTCTGGCGGTAATGGCACTGTTCGGCCTGGGCAATATTTTCCTCAAGGTCAAGCGTGCCAGACTGCCAAGACCGGTAACCGCGCCGCTGCTTTCAGTACTTGTAGCTGTTGCGGCGGTCATTGCCGGCCTCATCGGCAACGCCATCATGAACTATAGTGTGCTCATCATGTTCCTCGAATATTTTATTCCCGCTCTGCTGGTCGTCTCGATCATGCTTGGCAGGATCAGTCTTCTACGGGGCTATCTCTTTATCGTTCGCTCTATTCTTAAGTTCTTCATCGAACACATGACAACCATATCGCTGTCAATCCGTAACCGGATTGAGGCAATAAACTCCCAGCAGCTTGTCTTTTTCACCCGGGGCGATGATATTGGCAAGCTCAACCAGGCAATGATCTACGTTCAGCAGAACGAGGACACCAACCGTATCAAATTCGTCACCGTTGTCGCTGACAAGAATGCGGTCGCTCCGCATATCGAGCAGGAACTCTCATTCCTCAACAAGGCATATCCTGAAATCGAGATCGAGTTCGTCCCCATAACCGGCACCTTTAGTCCTGCCCTCATCCAACAACTCTCAAAGGAGTGGAATATTCCGCCCAACCTCATGTTCATCGGTTCTCCGGGCAACCACTTCATCTATGGCCTAGCCGACCTTGGGGGAGTAAGGCTGATTATCTAGTCGATTCCGAAAAAAACGTTTATCATCCTGAAAAGACAAAACAAAACATGGATTGCATGCTATCAGTGCTGTCTCATAGTTTATTAAACAACAAAAACTGAGAGGAATTGACATTAGTTATTTTGTCTTGCGGTCCGAATAGTTCTATCAGGCTTCTTCTTGCAAAAAAAAATCAGGTGAAGCAATCGTACAATCTTCGAGATTGAAATACTCAGCTTCGTCCTATATTTCATTAATGATAACAGATTGAAACACTTTACGGGTAACGAACGTGAAGAGCGAGAAAGAAACTCGCCCTTTACAGCATTAAAGGTAATCTTAACTTTGGACGTATTGGGAAATTGTTGAGATTCGAGGTGGCAGGTTAATGTGCAGCTGTTTTATTTCATAGCAATCTGACAATCACGGTTGAAAATCGGTAATTGTCAGATTAGGTCTGAAATACTAACATTTTATCACTTTTATTCAGAGAGCAGCGAATGCTTCAGCCACTTTTTTCACGTTATTTTCATTCAAGCCAGCCAGACACATACGTCCACTGGCGATAAGATAAATGCCGTGCTCTTCACGCAATTTGTCTACCTGTGCTGAGCTAAACCCCGTGTAACTGAACATGCCTTTTTGCTTCACTAAGAAACTAAAGTCTTTTTCTGGACGAATCTCCTGAAGGAGCTTGTGTAACGTTTCACGCATGGTCAGAATACGCGTGCGCATACTCTCCACTTCATTCAACCACATTGCTGCCAACTTATCAGTATGCAGTACGTTTGATACAATCATGGCACCATGTTTGGCCGGGCTTGAGTAATTACGGCGAACCGTTGCTTTTAATTGTCCCAGAACACGATTTGCTTCTTCCTGATCAGCACAAACAACTGATAAGCCGCCAATACGCTCACCATAGAGAGAGAAGATTTTGGAAAAAGAATTGCTCACAAACACTGCGATGTCTTTCTCTTGTGCGATTTTACGAATCACATAAGCGTCTTCTTCCAAGCCTTCGCCATAACCCTGATAAGCCATGTCAAAAAACGGGATCAGCTTTTTCTGCTTAATAACTTCAATTACCTGATCCCACTGTGCTTGAGTTAAATCAACCCCAGTCGGGTTGTGGCAGCATGGGTGAAGCAGCACAATGCTTTGTTCATCCAGGCCGTTAAGTGATTGTAACATGCCTTCAAAATCGAGCATTTTGGTTTCTGGATTAAAATATGGGTAAGCATCAACATCGAATCCAGCGCCAGCAAAGATAGCATTGTGATTCTCCCAGGTTGGGTTACTCACCCAAACTTTAGATTTGGGAAAGTAGTAATGCAGAAAATCAGCACCAATCATCAATGCACCAGACCCACCTAAAGTCTGAATCGTAGCCACACGCTTTTCAGTTAACGCAGCATGCTCTTGACCAAACACCAAATGCTGTACAGCTTCACGATAAGGAATTAGCCCGTCCATTGGTAAATAGATACACGGCTCATCAACTTTTGCATCAAGAGCAATTTTTGACTGCTTGACTGACTCCAAAGTAGGAATACGCCCATCCTTATCGTAATACAGACCGATACTTAGATTCACTTTGTCAGATCGGTCATCCGCCATGAATTGTTCCATCAGAGACAGGATTGGGTCTCCAGCATACGGTGCAACATGTTCGAACATAAAAATTCTCCTTGAGAGCAATACGCGATAAGATAATGACGATGATAATAGCGTCATTGCCTCTTATAGGTTAACCGGCTTAAAGCAAGCTATTACATATTTATTTTAAGACCGCTATTGGTAAAATAGTCTTCAACTGTTTTCAATAAAGGAGCTTGGAGTTCAAGTTTGATCGCCTCTTTAGGGCAGCCTGAAGCACAAAGTCCACACCCAAGACATTCCTGTTCATTAATGTTTATAGAGCTATTTTTTGAGGATATAACCTTAATTGGGCACTTCTCTATACATTTCTCGCATTTGATGCAAAGTTCTTCATTTATAACAGCCTTCCAGCCGATAGACTTGAAACGGTCTTTGATATCCTTTTGATTTGTAGCCTTCTGCAGTTTAAAAGTGCCACAACAGCAAGGGCAGCAAAAGCACATTTCTAACCAATGAGCTACATCTTTCTCTCTTTTAATGCCCAAAAGAAACCGTTCAACTTCAATCCATAATGCCTGTCCTACCAGCCCCAGTTCTGCGCCTCTATAAATGTGGGCAATTGCTTCTGTGACAGAGGCCTCTCGTCCTGAGCCTTCTTTTACTATTTTTCGTGCACCTTCACCTAAAAAAAGACACGCATGGTCGAGGGGGAAATTTTTACAGGAATATGCTGACCGACAAAGACACTTATTCATAATTGCCCGATATGTTGAATGGGCTACAGCCTGTTTCATCATATCAATGGGCATAACAACGCCTTGTGCCGATTTTGTCAGACTGACATTTAAATTCAGTGTATAGCCTTGTGTGTGTGCCTCAGGTTCAAGATCAGCTAACCTTTTTAACAAAGGACCTACAACCGGATAATGAAAATATGGGCTTAACTTGTGAAAAATTCTGAATATATACATGACAATTCTCCACGATTTCTCGCGAAGAAAAGTATCGGAGCCATGTTTAATAGTCATTTCACCTTTTTCCGCTTTTTTGGGTGGTACAAACTTTTAGCGAGTTTCGTTTTCATACATTCCACTTTCTTGATTTTATTTCCAGCATTATAAAAAATGCTGTTCACCCTAGAAGGGCTTTCACTTTCTTCAACTTGACAGACAAGATTGACGCCTCATAGGAACGATCCAGCTTTAATGGAATTAAAAATTACTGAAACTCAAGGCAGGAAGGTCAAAGGGAAGGCAAACGGCTCGATTATATGCATTATCTTGTCCAGATAAAATGGACATCTGATCTGTATATTGTGATCTCTCAAATACAGTAGAGAAAGGCCGCCAACTCCTGAATACATCCGATTGTGGTTGTCAAACTAATTTATATAACAATCTGCTCATAAAGCGAACACACCTTTAGAGCGCCTTCTATGAAGATATTTCATTTCCAATATGTAAAAGAATGACTTTATAGGAACATGATTTCTACAGAAATTTGGAAAGACTCGCAAAGTACATTGCAAAAAAATGAAAGGCAGAGTGAAATTAACCAGCTTCCATTATCTATGCCTTGATCATAAACGAATGTAAGGTCTTGGCGTCATCGTCAGCATCGTTTTTGGCGATAAAACTCACCTTCACTTCTTCTCGAGAATTTTTGCCAGCTGGTCCGTACAAGATGTGACTTTTTTACCACAGGTAATACCTTTTACCTTCTCAATGACTTCGTTCACCGGCATGCCTTCAAGCAAAATTGAAATTGCCTTGAGGTTGCCCTGGCATCCGCCGACAAATTTGAGATTGTGTAACTTACCATTTTCTATATTAAAGCTGATTTCTTTGGCACAAACACCTTCCGGAATGAACACCTTACTGTCGTTTGTTTCCTCTGTTCCTGACAAATTAATAAATTGCACAAAAAACTCCTTGTCTGACCGTCTTTAAAATTAAATTAACCTAATAACAACAAACAGATTCAGTATATCAGTTTGCAGTATCTGATATAATAAGCAGAGAAAGGAAAGTCACTAGTGTTTTCGAAAGGAATTTCAGAAAAAACTTAACCAGAGCTTAAAGAGTGAATAACGTCAGCTTCGACCCGAAATATAATCAAGTGGAATTTCGACAAAACCTGATGACACTCGCTTTTCTTACCTCTATAAGAATAGTCCTGATTTTCACAATCCAGCCGATTTGCTGACCTGATCAGGAAAGATCTCATCTATACCTTCTCACGACTGAAGTTAAGATGTTTATGGATAACGTCAGGTTTTAGATATTGTTTTTGTTGTTAGGTTTTGGGACTGCCACGACTTTACATGTTTACAGGAATCTTTAATTGAGGCGTGTTGAGAAAATTCCGAAATTATGATGGGCAAGCTTAAATGGATATAAAATACAAAAGTCTCCAATTTTATGGACAATTCAATATGTTTTTACAGGAAGAATTGATAAGTTGTATTTTTACATTACA